>CALNBE010000049.1 GCA_937874455.1 uncultured Opitutia bacterium
GGCGATGAAATATTTCGCCAAGGCCGGGTTCACCGAGCGCGGCAGCGACGGCATTTTGCGGAATAAAAACGGGGACCGGCTCTCCTTTGTGCTGACGATGAGCGACCGCGAGGAAAGGAAATTTCTCCCGTCCCTGATTGATTCCGCAAGGAAGGCCGGGCTGGAGTTTCGCCCCGAGGCGCTGGAATCCACCACCCGTTTCAAGAAGCTGCTGGAGAAAAAGCACGACATTGCCTTTTCCGCTTGGAATGTGGTTTCGAAGTATCCCCGCTACTGGGAAGGCTTCCACATCGACAACGCGATTGAAAAACAGCCCGACGGCACCATCAAACCGAAGCGGCAGACCAACAACATTACCAGCACCCGTGATCCGGAAATCTCCCGGCTGATCGATGAGGAGCGGCTGGCCAAAACCGACGCGGAGGTGATCCGACTGGGCTACAAGTTGCAGGAGCTGCTTCACGAGGAGGCGAGCTTTGTCCCCGCCTACAAGGAAACGACCTACCGGATGATCTTCTGGCGTTGGATTCGCTTCGGCGAGCAATTCGGCATGAAGAACAGCAATGACTACATGGAGACCGGCATGTTCTGGGTGGACGAGGAACGGAAGCGGGAGACGCGGGAGGCGATGCAAAGCGGAAAAACCTTCCCGCCCAACGCCCGCGTTTACGATCAATTCAACACGGAGAAATAGGCGATGACAACGGACGCAGTTTTGCGGGTGGAAAATCTGGTGGTCGGTTTCGACACCGACGCCGGGCACTTGACGGCAGTGGACGGCATCAGCTTCGAGGTGCCGCGGGGGAAAACGCTGGGCATCGTCGGCGAGTCCGGCTCGGGGAAGAGCGTCACCGCGCTCTCCATCATGCGCCTGCTGCCGCAGCCGATGGGAAAAATCACCGGCGGAGCAATTTACTTCGACGGGAAAAATCTGGCGGAAGTTTCCCTCGCGGAGATGCGAAAAATCCGAGGCAACCGGATCGGTATGGTCTTTCAGGAACCGATGTCGGCGCTCAATCCCGTGCACCGGATCGGACGGCAATTGACCGAGGTGATTTTGCTGCACAACGCCATTTCCAAAAAAGAGGCGGACGCGCGGGCGGTGGAGCTGCTGAAAAAAGTCGGCATCCCCGCGGCGGAGGAGCGAATGCTGGCTTATCCGCACCAGCTTTCCGGCGGGATGCGGCAGCGCGTGGTGATCGCGATGGCCCTGGCGTGCAACCCTGATTTGCTGATTTGCGACGAGCCCACCACTGCGCTCGACGTGACCATTCAGGCGCAAATCCTCGACCTCCTCAAATCGCTCCAGCGCGAACTGAAAATGTCGATTATCCTGATCACGCACGACCTCGGAGTGATCGCGGAAAACTGCGACGAAGTGGCGGTGATGTATGCCGGGCGCATCGTGGAGAAAACCTCCGTTCTCCGGCTGTTTTCCTCGCCCCGCCACGCCTATACCCAGGCGCTGATCAAAGCGATTCCCTCGCTCGACTCGCAGCCAAAAACACGCCTGCCCGCCATTGAGGGCATGGTGCCGGGGCTGGCGGAGTTGAAACCCGGCTGCCGTTTTGCCCCGCGCTCCGGCCGCCCCTACACCGAGGAGGATTTGCTCGTCCGCCCGCCGTTCATCGAAATTTCCCCCGGCCACTGGGTGGAAGCGTCGCGGGTGTGCGTGGAGTTAACCGCCAAAGCATTTGATGATGACACAGCCAACTGAGAAAAAAGGGGGCGGACGCACGCCTCTGCTGGAGGTGCGGGATTTGCGGATGCATTTCCCCGTCCGGCGCGGGTTGTTTTCGCGGACGAAGAACTGGTGCAAATCCGTCGACGGCATTTCGCTGCAACTGCACAAGGGCGAGACGCTCGGGCTGGTCGGGGAATCCGGTTGCGGCAAATCGACCTTGGGGAAAACCATCGCCGGACTGTACGCCCCGACCGAGGGGGAAGTGTTGATCAACGGCAACGAAGTTTCCCATCTCTCGAACCACGCCCGGCTGCCCTGGCGGCGGGACTTGCAGATGATTTTTCAGGACCCGGTCGAATCGCTGAATCCCCGGCAGAGCATCGGGGAAATTGTCAGCGAACCCTTCGTGATTCACAACATCGGAACCCGGGAGGAAAGACGGCGCTGGGTGGGCGAGCTGCTGGCCAAGGTCGGGTTGCCGAGCAGTGCGGCGACCCGCTATCCCTTTGAATTTTCGGGCGGGCAGCGCCAGCGCATCGGTATCGCCCGGGCAATCGCCTTGAAGCCCAAGGTGGTGATTTGCGACGAGCCGGTTTCGGCGCTGGATGTTTCGATCCAGGGGCAGGTGCTCAACCTGATGCTGGATTTGCAGCGGGAAATGCAACTGGCCTATGTTTTCATCGCGCACGATCTGGCGGTGGTGAAGCACGTCTCGGACCGCATCGCCATCATGTATCTGGGAAAAATCGTGGAGCTGGGGCCGACCGAGGCGGTTTACCGCAATCCCCGCCACGCTTACACCAAGGCCCTGATCTCGGCGATTCCCCAGCACGATCCCACCAAGCGCCACCAGCGCATTTTGATTCCCGGCGACGTGCCTTCGCCGATCAACCCGCCAAAAGGCTGTGCCTTCGGGCATCGCACGCACCATCCCCGCTATGCGGAGACGGAGGCGCATCCGCCGGAATTGCGGGAAATCGCGCCGGGCCACTGGGTGTCGTGGTGTCCGTGCTGCGTGGAGGAATGGCATCCCGAATAGGCCGGGGAAATGACTTTCCTTCGCGTCGCGGCCTCCCCAGACTGCGGAGGAAATTTCATTTTTTTCCCATGAGCCAGAAACCCGTCCTCTACATCAAAAGCGGCTGCCCGTGGTGCGTTGCGGCCCTTGATTTTTTTAAACAGCACGGCGTGGCACTGGATGTGCGCGAGGTGCGACAGGATGCCGCGGCGCGGGAGCGCATGGAGACGATCAGCGGCCAGACGAAAACACCGACCTTTGAGTTTGGTGATTTTATGGTGGCGGATTTCGACGTGGAGGAATTTTGCGCCGCCTTGCGGCAGGCACCGCTGGCGGTGCGCCAGGCGCTGGGCCTGGAGAAAATTTAACCCGGAACCGTCATGGCCGATCCGCTTGCCCCGATCCTGTCGCCGCTCCAGCGCCGCTTGCTCGGCACGGGCATCGCCTGTCTCTCCGTGCTGGCGATATTGTTTGCCATCGGAAAATTGCTCGGGCTGGCGGCGCAATTTTTGAGCACCTTCAGCCAGGCGCTCTGGCCGCTGGTGATTGCGCTGATTCTTTCCTTTCTCCTGCAGCCGGTGTGCGAGTTCTTCGAGGGAAAACTGCGGCTGCCCCGGACTTGGGCGATTGTTTTGCTTTACGCGATTGTGGTGGTGGTGTGCACGGTGCTGGCGCTGATTATTCTGCCGGTGATTTTCAACCAGCTGGTGGGCTTCATCAAATCACTGCCCGCGCTATGGGAAAATGCGACGCGTTACATGGAGCTGCATTTTAACGACAATTGGCGGCAGCGTTTCGAGCAGTTGGGGATTTTGACCGCCCATGCCGTGGAGCAGGGCGCGGCGGTGCCGGCGGGCGGCAACAGTGAGGCGGCGACGGATGCGGCGGTGAATGGTGAATCCGTTGCGCAAAACTTGTTGGATTCGCTCAAGTCACTGGCGGGGGTTTCTCTGCCCGCGCTGGCCAAGGCCGGCACCAAGTTGCAGGCATTTTTCGGCAAGGTGGCCGGGCTGGCGATCATTCCAGTTTATCTGTTTTATCTGCTGGATATGCGACGGGATTTCTTTGCGGATATGCGGCGCGAAGGAAATTTCCTCCCGGGCCGGGTGCGGGACGATGTGACATTTCTGGTGCAGCAATTCTTCGGCATCCTGGTGAGTTTCTTCCGCGGCCAAATTTTGATTGGTCTGATCCTCGGCGTGCTGATGGCGGTGGGATTCACACTGGTGGGACTGAAGTTTGGCCTGTTGATCGGGCTGATGATCGGTTTTCTGAACATCATTCCATATCTGGGCACGATGATCGGCCTCGGAGTGGCGCTGCCGCTGGCGTATTTTCAGCCGGACGGCGGCCTCGGGACTTTCCTTTGGGTGGTCGGGGTGTTCACGGTGGTGCAGACGCTGGACGGCTATTTCATCACTCCGCGCATCATGGGAAAAAGCACCGGACTGCATCCGATGGTGGTGATCTTCTCGATTTTCTTCTGGGGGCTCGCGCTGGATGGGCTGCTGGGAATGATCCTCGCGGTGCCGCTAACGGCATTTTTCGTGGTCTTCTGGCGGTTGCTGAAAACCAAATATCTGCCCGACTGGCTGGCGCGCGGCGCGGCGGCGGAAAACTCAGCGGAGTGAGGTGAGGCGGACAAACGCGCTGTCGCCCCAAGCTGTAAAAATGACTTGGGAAATTGCGGTGACATCCGCGTCATCGGGCAGAAAGGCGAAGCAGGCGCTGCCGCTACCGCTCATGCGCGGCGCGAGGGCGAATTTTTCGCGGAGCAAATCGAGCAGGGCGGGCAGGGCAAGGTGCTTGGCGAAAACCGGCCGCTCCATGTTGTTGAAAAGTGGCAGCGGGGCGGCGGCGGGGGATTTCCGCCAGGCGGCGAGCAATGCCTCGGCTTGCGCGGAGGAAATGTAATCCGCGCCCTGGGAGACCTTCATCGCGCCGTAGGCTTCGGCGGTGGAGACACCAAAAGCGGGCTTGAAGAGCAGAAGGCGTTTTCCCTTTAGGGCGGCGATTTCTTCCGGGGAGAGCAGCTCGATTTCCTCGCCGCGTCCACGCATGATCACGGGGTGGGCCGAGAGAAAGAGCGGGCAGTCGGAGCCGAGTTGTCCGGCCAGCTCACGGAGCTTTTCCGGGGGCAAAGGAAATCCCGAAAACTCGTTGAGCAGCAGCAGCGCGCTGGCGGCGTCGGAGCTGCCGCCGCCGAGACCGGCCCCGTGCGGCACATCCTTTTCTAGGGAAAAATGGACCGGCGGGAGCGAGGGAAATTTTTTACGAAACAGCGCGGCGGCCCGCAGCACGAGATTGGAGCCGTCGGTGGGCACGCCCGGCATGGCGCAGGCCAGCGAGTCCTGGATTTGCCCCGCCGGGGCGGATTCCAACCAGAGCGTGTCGCCGAGATTGAGCGGTGCGACTAAGCTGAGCAGCGAGTGAAATCCATCGGAACGCAGCCCGGTAATGGCCAGAAGCAAATTAATTTTCGCCGGAGCAAAGGCGACCAGCTTTGTCAGGGGGAAGGCGGGCATGTCAGACATCGATAATATTGTCGTCGTCGGAATGATTTTTCCTGCGCGCTGCCGGACGGCGGGGCGGGGCGGATTGGAGCCGGAAGGATTGCCTGCCGAGGAGAAAATTGAGCGCCAGCGAGACCATGCTGACCCAGAGCGCGCCCCACATGGCGTCGCCAAAAGTGGCCACGTCAAAGCCCGGAACCAGCGCACCGGTCAGGTAAAGCAGGATGGCATTGACCAGCCAGAGCACGAACAGGATGCCGACGCCCAGAGTGGCGATGATGAGTGGGAGGGAGACCGCCAGGAAGAAGGTCATCAGCACGGGCCGAATCAGACTGTTGAGCAGGCTGAGCAAAATGACGACGAGGATGAGCACCCCGTTTTTCTCGTAGGTAATGCCGTTGACGACATGGGTGGCGACCAGCAACCCGAGGGCGAGGATGGCCCATTCACGCAGCCAGCGGCTCCAAGTTTGGCTTTCGATCATGCGCGCAGCTTGCGGACGGGCGGAGGAAATGAAAAGCGCAAATCAGAAGCGCAGCACGCCCATAAGTCCCAAGCCGCCGTTGAGGTTTTTGTAGTCGGCCACCACGTCATCGGTGCTGTCGCGAAATTCCGCAGAGCAAAATCCGCGAAGCGAAAGGTATTCGTTGACATGCCAAGCCACGGTCAGGCTGAGGATGTGATAGTAGTCCTGCCGGGAAACGCTGGTTTGGGTGTAATCGGAAAATTGAAAACGATAGCTTGGCTGGATCATCCAGTTTTCGCCGAGTACCGCTGTGTAGGCCAGGGTGAGCCCGAGATCGTAGCGGTCGTTTTGGTCGGAGTAAAACCAGCCCGGCGGCAGGCTGACGCCGGGCGGGAGGAAGGAATGGGAAAAGCGGTAGGTGAAGTCGCCGCCGAAGGAAATCTGCTGGTTGTCGCCGAGGGAAAAGGAACGTCCCGCTTGCAGCGACGGCGCCCATTCCTGGTAGGTGGTGTGGTCGGAATCGAGGCTGCGGTAGGCGGAGAACCGTGCGCCCAAGCCGATGGTCCACGGGCCGGAACGCCAGTCGAACTGCGCGTAAGGCGTGTAAGCCGCGAAATCCATCGAATCGACCGGCAGGTAAGAATTGTTGATCTGTTTGTCGGTGCCACTGAGCAGGCCGTAACGGAAATGCTGGTAACGGAATCCGGCGGAGGAAAATACCTTGCCGCCGAGCAACGCAAAGGGCTTGGGCGTGATTGCCCCTTGGGCGGTGAGCGCGAAGACATCCGTACCGGTGGTGTTGCGCTCGGACATCGTCGCGTTGGATGTGAAATAAAACTGGGTGTCGCAGAGGAATTGAAACCAGTCGTGCGGCGGCGGTTCGAGCAAAAGCAATTGCGGCCCGGAATCCTCCAGCTCGCCATCGTAGAGCATGGGGATGTCAGGGATTTTTTTCTTCGTCTTTTTTCGGCCAGCCAGTGAGGACTCCAGTTGTCGGTTGGCACTGTCCACGACGCTGGTTTCAATCACTGCGGATTGGGCAGCGGCGATCCCCGGAAACAGGACGATACCGATGAGAAAAATATGTGGAGCAGGAGAGGGCATTAACGCACGAGTCGTAACCTACTAAAGATGAAATGGTCTGGATCAACAGGAATAAAATCGATGAAACGACGGTTGCGAAAACCCGGCTGATGGGGCACGCTGCGGCCCATGCTGCCTGTAACTTTTTTGCAAAAAAATCGAACCCGCCTCGGAGAAAAACTGGCTCCGCGCTCGCTGGCCGTGGTGCACAGCAACGATGTGCCTCCGACCAACGCGGACGGTTCCGCGGCGTTTCACCAAAATACTGATCTTTATTACCTGACCGGGGTGCGGCAGGAGGAAACCATCCTTTTGCTGTGCCCGGAGGCGGCGAATCCCGCCTGGCGGGAAATACTTTTCCTGCGGGAAACCACGCCGCTGCTGGAAACTTGGGAGGGCAAAAAACTCTCCCAGCCGGCGGCCCGCGAGCGGACTGGCATTCAGACGGTGTTGTGGACGGACGCGTTTCCGCAAATCTTCCGGCAGTTGATGTGCGAGATGGACAATGTCTATTTGAACAGCAACGAGCACAAGCGGGCCCGGGTGGTGGTGGAGTCGCGGGACATGCGTTTCCTCCGCGAGACCATGCGGGAGTATCCCCTGCACCGTTACAAGCGGCTGGCGCCCCTGCTGCACGGGCTGCGGGTGGTGAAGGCCCCGGAGGAAATTGAGCTGATGCGGAAGGCCTGCACGCTGACCAACCGGGCTTTTCAGCGGGTGTTGCAGTTTGTTCGTCCGGGTGTGAACGAGGCGGAAATCGAGGCGGAGTTTGCCCACGAGTTCATCCGGGCGCGGGAAAAGTTCGCCTATTTGCCGATTGTGGCCTCGGGGAAAAATGCCTTGGGGCTGCACTACATCGAGAACAACGCCGAGTGCCAGTCGGGCGATTTGATCCTGCTGGACGTGGGGGCGACCTGCGGTCTGCACAACGCGGACATGTCGCGGACCATTCCGGTGAGCGGGCATTTTACTCCGCGGCAGCGGGCCGTTTACGACGCGGTGCTGCGGGCAATGCGCGAGCTGGCAGCGCAATTGCGTCCGGGCTTGCGGTGGAGCGAGTGGCAGCAAAACGCCATTGCGGTGCTGGAGCGGGAAATGGTCGGTCTGGGGCTTTTTTCCCTGCGCGACGTGAAAAAGCAGGACAAGGAAGCGCCCCTGTGGCGGCGCTATTTTATGCACGGTATCGGGCATCCGCTCGGGCTGGATGTGCACGATGTCGGCGACGTGACGCAGCCAATGCAGGCCGGATGGGTGCTGACTTGCGAGCCGGGGCTTTACATCCCCGAGGAGGAAATGGGCATCCGGCTGGAGAACAATTTTCTGGTCACGGAAAACGGCCCGGTGGATTTGATGGCGGACATCCCGGTTGAGGCGGAGGAAATCGAGGCTCTGATGCAGCAGGGGAAAAAGCATTCCCGGCGGCTGGCGCCGCGGATGCTGAAATGAGCAATTTCCTTTGCGCGGGAAGCAGTCCCGGGCGGGGAGAAAACATAAAAAACCGGCGGAGGAAATTCCTGCGCCGGTGAAGGGAAAACCGAGGGGATTTTACTGGGCGGCGGGAGCTGGGGCGGCGGGAGTTTCCGAGGAAGGAGCGGTTTCCGGGGCGGCGGGAGCGCTCGGAGTTGCCTCGGGGGCGGCACCTTCGATTACCGGTTGCGGCGCAGCGGGCGGAGTAACGGGGGCAGTTTCTCCCTGGGTAACCGCATCAAGGCCCTTGGCATCGCCTGTGTCCGCAGTGCCGATGACCATGAAGCCCAGATAGAGACCGAAGCAGAGGACAAAGAAAATAGAAACAAGGGTGTAGGTGACCTTGTTTAGCACGTTGGCCGAATCACCGCCGAAGACGGATTCTGCCGCGCCGCCGCCCAAAGCGGCACCCATGCCCGCATTGGCGCTGGGGCGCTGCATGAGAATCACCAGCACTGCGAGGACGCAGATCAGGACCAGGACAAGTGCGACGATGTATGCCAGATAAATCATGAGGCGGGAGAGGAAAGGCGGCGGGGAGGAAAAAACAATGTTTTTTTGCCGGAGGCAGAGGGAAGGAAATTTCCTTTGCGGGCTCAGTCGTTGCGTCCCTCGCTGATGCGTTCGAGGTGGTGGAGGAAAAATTCCATGACGCGCTCATAGAGGGTTTCGCGGAGGATGTTGTCTTCAATCCCGGCGTCGATGCTGGGGTTGTCGTTGACCTCGACGACGTAGGGCTTGCCGTTGACCAGTTTGACATCGACCCCGTAGAGGCCGGAGCCGATCAAGTTGGCGGCCTTGAGGGCGGCGCGAACGACGTTGCGCGGCGCGGTTTCGACCGGGAAAGTTTCGTTTTTGCCGCAACTGTTGGCAAAGGTCTTGGCCTTGACATTGTAGATCTGCCAGTGGCCGCGGGCCATGTAGTATTTGCAGGCGTAGAGGGGTTTTTTGTTGAGGATGCCGATGCGCCAGTCGAAGTCGGTGGGGAGGAATTGCTGGGCGACGACGAGGTCGGATTTGTCGATCAGCTCGGTGACGATGCGGCGGTAATCCTCGGCGGTGGAGGCTTTGACGACCCCGAGGGAAAAGGCGCTGTCGGGCTGTTTGAGGATGATGGGCAGGCCGATTTCCGCCAGCACCTGCTCGATATTGTCGCGGTGCACGATGCGGGTGGTGGGCATGGGGATTTCGTTGTGCTCGAAGAGTTCGGCCAGATAGACCTTGTTCGAGCAGCGGATGATGGAGGCGGCGTCATCCATGACCACCAGTCCCTCGGACTCGGCGACGCGGGCGAAGCGGAAGGTGTAGTTGTTGACGGCGGTGGTGGAGCGGATGAAGAGTGCGTCGAATTCGCCGATGCGGCCCAGGTCGTCGCGGTTAATGATCTCGGTGTCGATGGAGAGTTTTTCAGCGGCGCGGACGAAGCGCTGGATGGCCTTTTCGTTGGAGGCGGAGTTGGGTTCGTTTTTGTCCCAGAGGATGGCCAGGTCAAAGCGGCCGCTGGACCTGGGGCGGACAGGGGTGGGGCCGCGCTGGATGAATTCGGTGGCGCGATCCTGGAGGGCGGGCAGGTGCTCGCCGGGGATTTCGGTGAGGGCGGAGGTGGAGATGTTGCGGATTTCCCAGCCGTCAGAAGTGCGGCGGAAGGAGGCGCGGAGCAAGGGCGCGGGGAAAATGTTAAAAATCTGCCGGCAGAGCTGGTCGTAGTGTTTGTGGACGCCGCGGGAGAAATAGATGGCCAGCTCGAAAGTGTCCTGGGTGAGATTGAGGAGGGTTTTTTCCACCAAGTCATCCAGCTCGCTGGAGGCGGAACGGATGATGGAGGAGGATTTCAGGTCCTGAATGGTGGTGATGCGTGGGAGTGGTTTGTGGCCGCGCGCCTCGGCGATCAGGGAGACGTAGTAGCCGTTGGTCTGGTAGGCAAAGGAGCGGCAGAGGTTGATGACACGCACGCCCTTTAAATTGGCGAATTCGGGGTCGGTGAGGTATTGGCGGGCGGTGACGACGCGGCCACCGGGGATGACAAACGGCCAGTGCTCGGCGCGATTGATGACGAAGAGGAATTTGCTCATGGAAAGCCACAAGGGCTGAAAACGGTCTCTATGCGCGCTTTATTTCTCTGGTAAACAGGAAAGTTGGGAAATTTGAAAGATTTTGCGCGAAGGAAGTTTTCGGGCCGGGGAAGCGGGGGAATTTTTCAAAGCGCGCGGAGGAAATCGGCAACAGCGGCGGCGAATTGGGAGCCGAAACCGGGCACGGCGGCAATGTCCTCCGCGGAGGCTTTTTTGAGCCGGGCGAGGGTTTTGAAATGGGCGAGCAGGGCGGCCTGGCGCTTGGGGCCGAGGCCGGGGCAGTCGTCGAGCACGGATTCGCGGAGGCGTTTGCTGCGCAGATCAGCGTTGTAGGTGTTGGCGAAACGGTGGGCCTCGTCGCGCAACCGCTGCAGGAGGCGGAGGGCGGGGCTGTGGCGCGGCAAGGCGAGCGGCGGACGCCCGTCGGGGAAAATGACGTGCTCGTCGCGTTTGGCCAGGCCGACCAGCGCGGGTGGAGGGGTGTTGAGGGTGGCGAAGGCTTTGAGCGCGGCGTGCACCTGGCCCAGGCCGCCGTCGATGACAATGAGGCGGGGCAAGGGTTTTTTCTCGTCGATCAAGCGACGGTAGCGGCGGAGGACGACCTCCTCCATGGAGCGGAAGTCGTCGTTGCCGATGTAGCCTTGAATGCGGAAGCGGCGGTAATTGTTTTTGTCGGGGCGGCCATCGGAAAAGTGGACCAGGCTGGCGACGACGAAGGTGCCGGAGATATGGGAAATGTCGAAGCACTCCATGGTGCGCGGCGGATCGGACAGGCCGAGTGCCTCCTGGAGTTCGCGAATGGCGTCCTTTTGGTCGGGTGAAGGCAAAGGATTTCCCCGCTCGAAACGGCGGGCGTGGAGAGTGGTTTTTTCGATGGCGGCGATGCGGTCGCGGAGGTTGGCAGCCTGTTCGTAGTCGCGGGCGTTGGCGGCTTGGTGCATTTTTTCCCGCAGCTCGGCGAGCCAGTCGCGGGTGCGCCCTTCGAGAAAGGCGCAGGCGGCCTCGACCCGGATGCGGTAATCGGCGGAGGAAATTTCGTTGGGGTGGCTGTGAATTTCGGCACGGGCGTCGTGGTAAAGCCGCCAGAGTCCGGAGGAAATTTTTTCGGGGCGGGTGTCGTTGAGCAGGATGCCGAACTGGCGGCGCATTTCGAGGAGGGTCCGGCGGGCCTCGAAGCCGCTCGGATAGGGACCGAAGTAGCGGGCGGCTTCGCTGGTGCGGGCGCGGACGACGCGGAAGCGCGGCAGCTCGTCTTGCAGATCGACGCGGATTTGCAGGAATTGTTTGTCGTCGGTGAACAGCGTGTTGAATTTCGGTCGCCATTCCTTGATCAGCCGGCCTTCGAGCAGCAGGGCCTCAGTTTCGTTGCGGACGACATGGAAGTCGAAGTCGGTGATCAAATCGACCATGCGGGCGATTTTCGG
>CALNBE010000050.1 GCA_937874455.1 uncultured Opitutia bacterium
AAAAATCAGATCACGCTGCCGAAGCGGTTAATGGGGCGTTTTGCGGGAGTGCGTCATTTCACTGTCGCGGAGGAAAATGGGCGCATTGTGCTGGAGCCGCTTAATCCGGTGCCGCTGGGCGCGGTGCGGGGAAAACTGGAGGCTTTGGGCATCACTGAAAATGACATTGGGGAGGCGGTGGCATGGGCGCGAAAAAAGCAGCCCTGAAGAAAAATCTGCCGCGCGTGGTGCTGGATACCAACGTCGTGCTTTCCGCGCTGTTGTTTCGTTCGGGGCGCGTGAGCTGGCTGGTCGAAGCTTGGCAGTCGGGGTGCGTCACGCCGTTGGCCTCAAAAGAGAGCGTGACGGAGTTGTTGCGCGTGCTGGCTTATCCGAAATTCAAACTGGACGAATGGGAACAGCAGGCGGTGTTGGGCAGTTTTCTTCCCCATGCTGAAACGGTGGCGGTGCCGCCGGGCGGCAAGGCGTTTGCGTGCCGGGATGCGGACGATGCGAAGTTTCTCGCGCTGGCGCGGGCGGGGAAGGCGGACTATTTAGTGACTGGCGACGCCGATTTGCTGGCGGTTTCTGGTTTCAAGACGTGCCCCATCGTGACGCCGGAGCGTTTTCGGGAAATTTTTGAGCAGACGGGCTGACGCTGCTGATGTTGGTGGTTTGAGGCGTGAAGGCAAATTGCGGCGGTGACGGTATGAGCCGGAAGAGCGCCTTAGCGGTGGAGCAAGAACTCCTCCAACGTCAGCCCGATGTCCTTGACGATCTGGCGGAGCAAGCCGGGGGCGACGTCGCGGCCTTTGTGGAGCGGGACTGTGGTGCCGCGCCCATCGGGGTGGCGGTATTGCACATGGGAGCCGCGTTGGCGGACGACGGCGAAGCCCAGCTTTTCGAGAATCCGGCAAACCTCCTGCGGCTTCAAGATGGGATGGGTTCCCATGGGAATCAGTTCAGGGCGATGCTTTGGGTGCCGACAAACTCGGCCTGCAGCGTGGGTTCGCCGTCCTCGAGGAGCATGGCGATCACCTCGCGCAGATTCGCGCCCAGCTCATCCAGCGTCTCCCCTTGGGAGTGCGCGCCGGGAAATCCCGGAACAAAGCCGACCAGCAATCCGGTGTCCTTGTCCCGCTCAATGACTGCTGTGAAATTTTTCATGCCGTGAATTTTCCCATGGCAGCCAAAATTGCAATGACAGACCTGCTTTCCCCGTTTTTTGCCCCCCACGAGGAGCCGAACGCCCACCGGGCCAAGGGAGAAAACGATGCCGCCCGGATAGTTGCTGGCGCACTGGTTCGGCTGGCGCACCGGGTGCCGCTGCCCGGCGGCGGTTAATCGTGGAGGCGCAGATAGAGAGGGTTTTTTTGATGGACGGGAGTGGGGCGGTGAAAAGCGGTGCGAAACTCCGTGCTCCGAAAGGGCTGTGTCGAGGAAAATTTCCTCCGCGCTCAGGCGGGTTGGGAGGCGAGGAGTTTTTCGAGGGCGCGGTGGTTGATTTTGCCGGTGCCGAGTTTGGGGATGGCGGGGACGGCGTGGAGTTCGCGGGGGGCGCAGAGGTTGCTGAGTCCGCTGGCTTGCACGGCGGCGCGGATGTCGGCGAGGGTGAGGCGGGATTCGTTGGTGATGGCGACGAGTTTCTCGCCCTTGTTTTCGTCGGGCACGGCGAGGATGGCGATCTGGCAATGGAGACCGTAGAGCGGGAAGGCGCCAGCGAGCGCGTCTTCGACGGCGGCGAGGCTGACCATTTCTCCGCTGATTTTGGCGAAGCGTTTCAGGCGTCCGCGAATTTCCAGATGCCCGGTGGTGCTGATGTGCACGATGTCTCCGGTGTCGTACCAGCCTTGGCCGGACTTGAAGGCGGCGTTGGCGTCGGGGTTGAGATAGCCCTTCATGATGCTGGGGCCGCGGAGGAAAAGCCGTCCGCCGTCCTCGACGCCTTCGACCGGTTCGAGTTTGTAGTCGATGCCCGGCAGCAGGCGTCCGGCGGTGCCGAAGAGGAAATCCATCGGCACGTTGAGGCTGATCACCGGACTGCATTCGGTCGCGCCGTAGCCCTCCATGATGCGGATGCCGAATTTTCTCGCCCAGGTGTTGTAGGTGGCTTCCTGGACTTTCTCCGCGCCGGCGACCACGTAGCGCACGCTGCTGAAGTCGTAGGGATGGGATTTGCGGGCGTAGCCGTTGAGAAAGGTATTGGTGCCGAAAAGAATGGTGCAGTTGCGGTCGTAGGTAAGCGCGGGGATGACGCGGTAGTGGAGCGGCGTCGGGTAGAGGAAAGTGTAGGTGCCGCGCACCAGCGGCAGCAGGGTGCCTGCCATTAGGCCGAAACTGTGAAAGATCGGCAGTGCGTTGAAGAAGCGGTCGGCGTCCACCACATCGACGGTGAG
>CALNBE010000051.1 GCA_937874455.1 uncultured Opitutia bacterium
GAGGAAAACGGTCATCTGGCAGTGCGGGTGCCGGAATTGCGCGACGCGGCGGGCGGAGGCTTTGCATTTTGGGTGATGGACGATGCGCAAAAAATCGACGTCGGCACGCGCCGGGAAGTTTTGCTGGAAAAAGACCGCCGGGCCTGGGCAGTGCTGGCGGGCGCGAATTTTCCCCTGGAGGAAATGTGGAACACGCAACGAACGGACGCGGCAGCATGGCGGCGGCAGGTGGCGCGGGCGGAGAGCTGGCAAAATTTGCTGCTGGCCTGGCGGCAGGGCGCGGACGCGGAGGAAACTTTTCCTCACTGGCGAACGCACACCCGGGCCTCGCGCGGCTTGCTGGCAAACGCGGCGGAAGGCGGATTGCGGATCAACTGGGATGGGCGGGAGCCGTTGGCCGCGGAGGAAATTCCTTTGCCCGCAGCGGTGTGGGATCGGTTTGTCAGCCCCGCCGTTTCCCCGGAACGCGGCTGGCTGGTCAACGGGCTGGCGGCGGAAACCGCCTTGCGGCGATTCCCGGTGCTGGCGGGCCTGCGAGTGCGTTTTGGTTTTTTCAATACCCGGTCGGACGGCTACCACCGGACGCGGTTCAACAGCGAAGTGCAATTGTGGAATCCCTGGCCGTATCCGCTGGTTTGCACGGACGGTGCGCGGCTGGGCCTGCTGGACTGGGAAAAGCTGCCCCAAGTGACCGTGACCAATCTGCATACCGGCGGTGTGATCGAGGCGGACATGAGCGCGTTTCCCTCCGGGCAGTTTGGCCTGGCCCGGCAGACGGTGAGCGACACCACCGCCAACGCCTGGGTGGAGCTTTACGACGGAAGGCGCTACGGCATGGACGCGCCGGGGTTGCTGGCGGGCGAGGTTTTTCGCTTTGCGGTGCCGAATCCCGTGGCGCAGCCGCAAGGCTTGAGCCGGGTGCTTTCGGGGACGACCTGGAAGATGCAAACGGATTTGGGAAAGCCGGAAAAACCCCCGTCGGGCGCGAACGGCGCGCACTGGTTTCATGCCACCCACCGTATCCGGATTGCCGCGAGAATGCCGGAGGGCGGGGCGACGGTGCACATCCGGGAGGCACGGGGGAATTTTTCCGGAGGCCAGACGGCAAAAGAATACGCATCCGCCGTGCTCACCTTGAAAAACATTCCTTTCGCGGATTTTTCCTTCGAGCTGAGCGGGGCGGAATACAACCGGGCGACCAGCGCCAGCTACACGCCGCAGGCGGCGCAAATTGCCTTCACGCTGCAAATGCGGACGGACGATCCGGCCCGGCTGGCGGAGGTGCTGGACGGACTTGATCCGCGCGCTCCGGTGCTGGATTTCAATGATCCGCTGGTGCGGCAATTGTATCGCGTGGAAGTGCGGCCCCCGGCGGCATTGGGAGTGGAGCTGCCCGCGGCGGCGGAGGAAGGCTGGTTGTGGGATGCGGCGGAAAATGATCATGAAAATGGATTGGAGACGGACGGCGCTTTTGCCGGAGTGCGGGTGGTGGATTTTCCCGCGCGGCGGCGTCCAGCCTCGGCGGCGGCGCTCCGGCATGTTCCCCGGCTGGCGGCTCCGGCCGGCGCCTTGTCGGCGGATTATCCCCGCGGACGCGAGGAGGAAACCGCGTGGCTGGACCGGGCGTTTTTTGCGGGAAAAATGCCGGGCACGGTCGGGGCGGAAGACTGGGAAACCAATCCCTGGCTGGAACCCCGCGACGCGGAGGAAACGGACTGGATGACCCGGCGGGCGGCGGCGGCGCATTGCTGGCTGCGCGGGGCGTTCAATGTGAATTGCGCGGAGGCGGCGGCCTGGCGGGTGCTGCTGGCGCGCAGTTTGGAAAACTGGCGACGGCGCGGCGCGGAGGAAAATGGCGCGACGAAAGCCGGGCGCAACGTGGTGTTCCGGCTGCCCTTTGGTGCGGAGGAAAATTTTCCGATGGGAGAAATGCGCGACGGGGATGACGCCGCGCTGGGCGAGCTGTCCGCGACGGCGCAGCAGCGGCAACTCGGCGGACAGGGCTGGCGCGGGTTGGAGGAGGAAACGGCGGACTCGCTGGCGGCGGCACTGGCGCGAGGCGTGCGGTCATATCAGCAAAAAAACGGCGCGTTTGCCAGCTTGGCGGATTTCGCACGCAGCGGCGTGGTGAACGCGGCGCTGGCGGAGACGGATATCTCGGCCTTTGGCGCGGAGGAAATTTCCCCGCTCTCGCCCCTGCGATTGAATGCGGGCGACTTGCTGGAGTCGTGGATGCCCGCGCTGAGCGTGCGCGGAGACACCTTTACCGTGCGGGTGGAAGGAAATGTGCGGACGGCGGACGGCCGGATGATGGCGCGGCGGCGGGCGGAATTGACCGTGCAGCGCCTGCCGGAATGGGTGGACGCACGGCAGTCGCCAATGGCGGATGCGGCGGAGTTGGCGGCGGAAAATCGCAAATGGGGACGGCGTTTGCGCGTGGTGGAGTGGCGCTGGCTGCCGGCGGAGGAAATGGAGTGATTGGCTGGGTTTTACTGTTAAATTTCTGGAAACGGGACTTTGGTCCGGGACGGTTGTCTTGTGAAACCTTCAACATTCTCATTCTTCACCGTTTGCCTCTTTACTCTATGAACAAAACAACTCACCACATGCACCGCCGCTCCTTCCTCAAAGGTGTCTTGGCGGCCGGAACCTTCTCCATCCTTTCTCCCGGAGCCCTGCTTGGGCAGTCAAAGTCGAAAAAAGACAAAGTCCGCGTTGCCTACATCGGCATCGGGAACCAAGGCGGGCATAATGTTAGCGTATTTGAACAGACGGGCCTGACGGAAATCGTCGCGCTTTGCGACACCGAGATTGGCGCGCCGCGCACCCGGGGCACGCTGAAGAAATACCCGAATGTTCCGCAGTTTAAGGATTTTCGGAAGATGTTCGACAAGCTGGGCAACCAGATTGACGCGGTGGTGATTTCCACGCCGGACTTCTCGCACTTCCCCGCGACCATTGCTGCGATGGCGTTGGGCAAGGCGGTTTATGTGGAGAAGCCGATGGCGCACACTGTGCTGCAGATGGACCGGTTGATGGCGGCGGAGAAAAAATACCGGGTGGTGACGCAGATGGGCAACCAAGGGCACTCCGAAGGAAATTACTTCCAGTTCAAGGCGTGGGCGGAGGCGGGTGTGCTCAAGAATGTCACCCGCATCAACGCGCACATGAACAACCCGCGGCGCTGGCACTGGGACGAGAAGGGGAAGGAATATTTTAAGGACATTGCCGGTTATTTCCCGAAGGAAAAAATCCCGGACTGGATCGACTGGGACGGCTGGCTGTCGGTGGCGGCCGAGCATGATTTCAACCAGAAATACCTGAACGGCGAATGGCGCTGCTGGTATGACTTTGGCAACGGTGCGCTCGGCGACTGGGGCGCGCACATCTTCGACACTGCGCACGAATTCCTGCACCTCGGACTGCCGAAGGAAATCGTCCCGGTGAAAATCGAAGGGCACAACCCCTATGTTTTCCCGCAGGCGACGACGCTGCAGTTCAAGTTTGCGGCGCGCGGTCCGGGGTTGCCCGCGTGCGACCTGTTCTGGTACGACGGCAAGCGCAACCTGCCGCCGGAGCCGAAGGGCGGCGGCGACATTGAAGTGGACGCCAGCATTCCGCCTCCCGGTGGCGTTGCCTCCAACCGCAACACCAAAGCCCCGTCTCCCGGAAAGGAAATTTACACCAGCGATGGCCTGATCTTCCAAGGCGGCTCGCACGGCTCGCAATTGAAGATTTTGGACAAGGAAAAGGCGGCGGGAATGAAACTGCCGGAAGTGCCGAAGAGCACCTCGAACCATTACAAGAACTTCCTGCTGGCGGTGTTGGGCGAGGAAAAGGTGCGCTCGCCGTTCTCGGTGGCCGGTCCCTTGTGCCAGACGATGGCGCTGGGGGTGATCGCGCAGCGGCTGAACGAAAAGCTGGTTTTCGATCCGAAGGCGAAGCAGATCACCAACAGCAAGGTGGGCAACGAGCTGCTGGCCGGCGCGCCGCCGCGTCCGGGCTGGGAACAGTTCTACAAGCTGTAAGCGAACTGACGGCGCGGAGGAACCTGCCGCGCTCCCTTGCACAAAAAGCGCGAAGGAAATTTCCTTCGCGCTTTTTTGTCGGTTCGCCGCAAAGCGGACCGGAAGGCCGGGTTGATTAAACCTTTTTCGCCGCGGCAGTTTTCCCGGCTTCCACGAGCGCGAGAAAATCTTTGGCGGTGAGGGATGCGCCGCCGATCAGGCCGCCGTCGATGTCCACTTCGGAGAGCAGGGCGTCGGCGTTGTCGGGCTTCATGGAGCCGCCGTAGAGGATGCGGATCTTTTGGGCGGTGGATTCGCCGAAAAGGCCGGTCAGCTCCTGGCGGATGAAGGCGTGAACCTCCTGCGCCATGGCGGGCGTGGCGGTTTTGCCGGTGCCGATGGCCCAGACGGGCTCGTAGGCGATGATGACGTTTTCAGCTTGTGATGCTGAAACCTCGGCGAGGCCCTGGACGAGCTGGGTTTTGATGACGGCGAAGGTTTTGCCGGCTTCGCGCTCGGCGAGGGTTTCGCCGACGCAGAGGATCGGTTTGAGGCTGTTTTCGAGGGCGGCCAGCGTCTTCTTGTTCACGATGGCATCGGTTTCGCCGTAGTAGGAGCGGCGCTCGCTGTGGCCGAGGATGACGTGGGTGACATGAAGGTCGCGGAGCATGGCGGGGGAGATTTCGCCGGTGTAGGCGCCGGAGGCCTTGTCGCTCATGTTTTGCGCGCCGAGTCGGGTGGAGGAGTTGGCGATCAGTTCGCTGACCGCGTGCAGTGCCGTGAACGGCGGGCACATGATGACGGTGATTTCGCTTTGGTTGGCGATGGATTGGATGATGGGCTTGGCGAGCTCAACCGCCTCGGTGGCGGTTTTGTTCATCTTCCAATTGCCGGCGATGGTAATGGTGCGTGGCATGATGGGTTTCAATGGATGGTTGGTCAAAACGGAGTTGGGTTATTTGACATCGAGTGCGGCCACGCCGGGAAGCACTTTTCCTTCGAGGAATTCGAGGGAAGCGCCGCCGCCGGTGGAGCAGTGGGAGACTTTTTTATCGACGCCGAATTTCTTGGCGGCCGTGGCGGTGTCGCCGCCGCCGACGATGGTGAGGGCGCCCTTGGCGGTGGCTTCGGCGATGGCGTCGGCCATGGCCTTGGTGGCGTTGGCGAAGGCGTCAAACTCGAAGACGCCTGCGGGGCCGTTCCAGATGATGGTTTTGGCGCGGAAGATGGCTTCGCGGAAAAGCTCGATGGACTTGGGTCCGGCGTCGAGCCCCTGCCAGCCATCGGGGATGCCCGCAGCCTTGTCAGCGGGCTGGGTTTTGGCGTCGGGAGCGAATTTGTCGGCGCAGACGAAATCAACCGGGAGGGTGATGCGGACGTTGCGTTCCTTGGCTTTGGCGACCAGTTCGCCGATGATCTTAGCGCCCTCGGTGTCGTAGAGGGAGTCGCCGATCTTCATGCCTTCCATTTCCTTGAGGAAGGTGTAGGCCATGCCGCCGCCGACGATGATCTCGTCCGCCTTGTCGAGCAGGTTACGGATGAGGGGGATCTTGTCGGCGATTTTGGCGCCGCCGAGGATGGCGAGGAGCGGGCGGGCCGGGTTTTCGACCACGGCGTTAAAGGCGTTGATTTCGGCTTCGAGGAGGAAGCCGGCGACCTTGTTGGGCAGGTTGACGCCGACCATGGAGGAGTGGGCGCGGTGGGCGGTGCCGAAGGCGTCGTTGACGTAAACATCGCCGAGTCTGGAGAGGCTGGCGCGGAATTCCTCGACCTTGGCGGGGTCGGCTTTGATTTTGATTTCGTTGCCGTCGGCGTCCTTTTCCTTGGCCTTGCCTTCTTCTTCCAAGTGGAAGCGGAGGTTTTCGAGGAGGAGCACCTGGCCGGGCTGGAGCGCTTGGGCGGCGGATTCGACGGCGGGGCCGACGCAGTCGTCGGCGAAAGCGACGGGTTTGCCGAGGAGTTTGGCGAGTTCAGCGGCGACTGGTTTGAGGCTGTATTTGTCAACCCGTTTGCCGTTGGGACGCCCGAGGTGGGACATCAGCACGACGGAGGCGCCTTTTTCCAAAGCGTATTGGATGGTGGGCAACGCGGCGACGATGCGGGCGTTGTTGGTGATGGCTCCGGTTTGCTTGTCCTGCGGGACGTTGAAGTCCACACGCATGAGGACGCGTTTGCCGGAAAGTTCGATGTCACGGATGGTTTTGACGCTGGCCATAAGTAGGAGGGAGAGGAAAAAGCGGTGGGAAAAATTGGCAAGGCATTTTCCCCGGATGGGATACGGGGGAATGTTTTGAAGGAAAACTTTTGAACGGCGGTAGCGAGGCTGATGCAAAAAGGCGTGTCCAAAAATGGACACGCCGGAGCGCAAAGGAAATTCCTATGCGAAGGAAAATCAGATGTCGCGGGAAATGGCTAGGGCGGCTTCTTCGAGTGAGCGGCGTAGTTTGGGGCCGATCTCTTGGGCACGCCGGGTGAAGAAGGTGGTGGTGAGGGAGGCGAACACCGGGCCGTTTTCCCCTGCGCGAATCGGCACGCCGAGGTCGGTGCCCTCCGGGTTCATGTAGTTTTCCACTTGGTGGAAGCCGTCGCGGCGGATGGTTTCGAAGACGGGCTGCAGCTCGGCGAGGCGGGGGGCGTTTAGGTTGGCGAGGGCCGGGGTGGCGGCGACATCCTCGGGTTTGATGTGGGCGAGAATGATGCGGCCGGAAACCGTGTCCACCGCCGCATGGCCGACGCCCGGGCGGATGGAGATGACGGCGAGGCCGTAGCCGGTGGATTCGTTCATGACGAGGATGTTATTTCCTTCGAGGCGGGAAATGTGCACGGACTCGAAGGTCTCGTGCGAAAATTTGTGCATGTGGGGCATGGCGCGCTGGGCGAGCAGGCGCAGCGGCGGATATTCGGCGGAGAGGACGAACATTTTGCTGCTGAGGGAGTAGCCTCCCTGCTCGTCGCGGAGAATGTAGCCGCGCAACTGGAGGCAATTCACCATGCGCTGAATCTCGGAAACGCTGCGTTTGCAGAGACGGGCGATCTCGGTGAGGTTGGCTGGTGCGGCTCGGTGAGAGAGCGCTTCAAGAATGTCCAGCCCTTTTTCCAAGGCTGGCGCTTTGTAGGCGACTAGTGACTTTTTCTTAGGCATGGTAGGGACAGTTAGGTAGAAAAGGATTTATATTCTGAATAACTTATTAAAAGTTTCTGGAAAGCAATTCATGGGGTTTTGTCAAAGTTTTTGTCATAAATCGTTAAATTTCAGCGAAGTTTGATTTTTATCTCAGAAAATGACTTATTTTGGCAAAAAGATATTGTTTTTTGATAAGAGATATTGGCGTGAAAGTTCTTCCTGAAAAAGGGAATTTCCCTAGGAGCAATGCTTTTGAAGGGTATTTGGACTAGGGGCAATCGGGGCGGAGAATCAGGGCTGCGGGCTGGTTTTTTCCTTTGGCCAGATGTCGTTGCATGGTCCAGTTGGCGGGGATGGGTGGGGAGAATTCACCCGGGCCTTCGAGGATGATGCAGGCATCGGGAGCGAGGCAGGTGGCGAGTTTGGCGAAGAGGAGCGGCGCTTCCTTTTCCCATAGTGCCCAGGGCGGGTCGCAAAAGACGAGGTCAAAGGTGGTGGCGGCTGGCGGGATCCAGCGCAGGGCGTCGGTGGTGACGACCTCGGAGGAAAACGCGCGCGGCGCGCAGGCCTTTTGCACGGATTGAAGGTTGGCGCGGATGGCGGCGATGGCGGCGGTGTTTTTTTCGAGGAAACAGGCTGACTGCGCGCCGCGGCTCAGGGCTTCGAGACCATAGGCACCGGTACCGGCAAAGACATCGAGCACGCGGGCGGATGCGACAAGTGGTCCGAGGGAGGAAAAAACCGCGGCGCGGAGGTAATCGGTAGCGGGGCGGATTTCGCCGCGCTTGGGGAGTTGCAAAGGAATGCCGCGGGCTTGTCCACCGGTAATGCGCATGATGGAGTTGGAATAGGGTGGTTGCGCCGGGGGGAAAAGGTAAAACGCGGCGGAAGCGGTGGTTTTCGCGTCGGTGATACGGGCAAAGAAACTGTGGCTGCGGGGGGCAAGACCTGTCGGAATTTTTTTGATTATGTTTGATGGAGGGCTCGACAAGCTTACCGGCTTCTCCGTTTTGCGGAGCACGTCTTGGTATCGCGGCCTTGCCAGTGCGGAAGTCGAAGGTCATGAATGAGGAATGACTTACTTATCTTTGGCGGACGTGGTGAGCGGGATGGGGGCGGTGTTTTGTTGGGTGGCGGGATGTGTGGTGGTGGCGGGCTTGGTTGGGCTGGTCGGGCTGGTGGTGCGGAGGAAAATGGTGCGGCTGCAATTGCAATGGTGGGAAGTGACGTTGCAGGTGGTGTTGGAGGGGATTTTTCGGGTGCGGTATCGTTTTTCGGTGGAAGGGTTGGAGAACATTCCGAAGGAGGGCGGGGTGATTTTGGCGCCCAATCATGTTAGCTATCTGGATGCGGTGTTGTTGCCGTTGGTGTGTCCGCGTCCGGTGCGGATTCTCTCGTGGGCGGATTACGAACAGTCTTGGGTGATGCGGCGGGTGACGCGGTTTTTTCGGACCATTCCGGTGTCGGCGGCGCATGCCAAGGAGGCGGTGCGGGTGGCGGCGGAGCGACTGGGCGGCGGGGAGTGCCTGTGCATCTGGCCGGAGGGGCAGATTTCGCGCACTGGGCAGATGGGGGAATTCCAGGGCGGATGCGCGTTGATGGCGCGAAGGGCCGGGGTGCCGGTGGTGCACCTCGGGCAGGTCGACGGGATTCGCGCGCTGGTCGACGGCTACCCGGTCGGCTGGGCGGTGGTGCTGTTGTGGTGCTCGCGCGAGGTGACCGAGCAGCGGCCGGGGTGCCGGTGGTGCCGGTGTATTTGGATGGCTTGTGGGGTTCGTTGTTCAGTTATTGGAAGGGAAAGGTTTTGTGGAAATGGCCGCGGCGCGGACGGCCCACGGTGCGGGTGGTTTTCGGTGCGCCGATTCCGGCGAAGGAAACGGCGACGGTGCGGGAGCGGGTGCAGGAGCTGGGTGCGGATGCGTATGCCCGGCGGCCGGAATTTTGCCGCTCGCTGGGAGAGGAAACGGTGCGGGCGCTGGCGCGCCATCCTGGCAAGGTGGTGGCGGTGGACCGGAGCGGCCCGCAGCGGAGGGCGTTTCGTGGCGCGCTGGTGCTGGCGTTGGCGCGCTGGTGTATGGTGAATTGGCGGAAGGAGTGGGCGGAGGAAAAACGGGCGGGGATTGTGCTGCCGCCCGGGATTGGCTCCACGGTGGCAAATCTGGCGTGCGCGATGCTGGGGAAGTCTCCGGTCAATTTGAACTTTACGCTGGGCCGGGCGCAGGTGGAGGCGTCGATTGCGGCGACGGGGCTGCGGGTGTTTGTGTCGGCGGGGGTTTTTCGGGAGAAACTGGAGGAGAAGCTGCCGGATTTCCCTTGGGCAAAGATGGAGCCGCTGGTGGACGTGGCGACGTTGTTGCAGCGGGCGCCGAAAGGAAAATTGCTGTGGTGGATGGTGCAGGCGTGGGTGCTGCCCGGCTGGCTGTTGTGCCGTTGCTGGGGTGTTTCGCGGCGCGGAGGAAATTGCGAGGCGGCGGTGTTGTGCACCAGCGGCAGCTCGGGGCAGCCGAAGGGCGTGCCGCTGACGCATGCGAATATTTTGGGCAACTGCCGTCAGTTTGAGGAAACCGGCATTGTGCCGGAGGAGGCGGTGTTGCTGGGGAATTTGCCGGTGTTTCACAGCTTTGGTTTCACCGTGTCGCTGTGGTTTGTGCTTTCGCGGTGCATCCGGGTGGTGAACACGCCTTCGCCGATCGAGACTGCGAGGAACATTGCGGCGATCCGGGAGGAGGGCGTGACCATTCTGGTCGGCACGCCGACTTTTTACCGCACCTATTTGAAGAAGGCGACGCCGGAGGACATGGCCTCGTTGCGGATTGTGGTGGCGGGTGCGGAGAAAACCCCGGCAGGTTTTGCGGAGGAATGGGAGGCGCGTTTTTCCGGGTCGCGGTATTTTGAGGGCTACGGTGCGACGGAGACCACCCCGGTGGTGGCGGTGAATCTCCATGACGTGGCGGATCCGGCGGTGCGCGGAGGAAATTTTCCCGGCTTCCGTGCGCGTTCCGTGGGGCGAATGTTGCTAGGAATGGCGGCGCGGTTCACCAGTCCCTTTGACGAGCAGCCGGCGGCGTTTGCGTCCGGCGGAGTGTTGTGGTTGAAAGGGGTGAATGTGTTCGGCGGCTACTTGGGCGATCCGGAGCGGACGCGGGAGGTGTTGACGGAGGACGGCTGGTATTGCACTGGAGACATTGCGCGGATCGACGCGGAGGGATTTCTGTTCATTGAGGGCCGGCACGCGCGCTTCTCGAAGATCGGCGGGGAAATGGTGCCGCATGGCACGGTGGAGGATGCGGTGCGGCAGGCGCTGGGGTTGCATTTTGCGGACGACACGCAGCAGCGGGTGGCGGTGGCCGCGCGGTTTGATCCGGCGAAGGGCGAGAGCCTAGTGCTGCTGACCACGTTGGAAATTGACGCGGAGAAACTGCGGGCGGAACTGGCGGCGCAGGGACTGGCGAATTTGTGGATTCCGAAGGTGATCCGGCGGGTGGAGGCGATACCGGTGCTGGCGACCGGGAAGCTGGATTTGCAGCGGTTGAAGGCGCTGGCGGAGGAAAAGGAAAACGGCGCAGGCTAGGAGTGCTCCGCGTCATGTTCCTCCGGGGCGGGCCAGCCGCGCACGGGTTCGGTGGGCAGCGCCGGGGCGAAGGGAATGATCGGGGTGATCAGTTGCCGCCGGGGCGCGTCGCCGAAATTGAGCGGTTTGAGCTGCCGCGGCACCACCGGGATGAAGAAAAGTCCGAGGAGCAGCACCGTGAGCAGGAGCAGGAGCGGGGCGTGGCGTTTTTCCTTGTGGTGTTCGGTGATCATGGCGCGACGGGAGTGGAGGTGGTGTTGCCGAGTTGCAGCAGGTTTCGCCGCTGCCGCACGTAGTTGTTTTTAGGGTAGAGCAACTCGGCGGTTCGCAAAATGTCCAGCGCCTCCGGGCGGGTTTCCTCTGATTGGCTGAGCAGTTCGGCAAGCAGGAGCAGCGCGGAAAGGTTGCGGGGCGCGGCGGCGGCGGCGGCGCGAAAGTCCTCGGTGGCGGAGGAAATGTCTCCGCACGTGAAGGCGGCGGCACCACGGGCCAGCCGGTATTGGGGGTCGGCGGGATCGCTGGCGCAGGCTTTTTCGGCAGCTTGGAGTGCGGTGTGGGCGAAAGTCTGAGCTTGATCGGGTCGCAGGGTGTAGAGTCGGAGCGCCGAGAGGGAAAGGTGGTGCCAGGCGTCACCATTGGACGGATTGAGCACCACGGCCCGGCGACTTTTTTCGTAGGCGTGAAGCAAGGGGGCGTCATTTAACAGAGCGCGGTAGCCCTGTTCGGGATCGTCAAAGACGGGCAGCACTTCCTGCAGCGCGTCCCCGGATTCCTCCACAAGGTGAATGGCGGAAAGGGGCGCGAGGGCCCAGAGCAGCCAAAGTGCGGGAAGCAGCATCGTTATTGGCGCGAGGAGGAGGCGGACGGCCTTTTTGCCAAGGCGCAACACGGTCACCTTGTCGCGGACGAACCGCAGCAGAATGGCTCCCTGCAGGGCAAAGAGGCAGGCCACTGCGGGGATGAATCCTGGATAATCCAAGAGTAGCAACAGGGCGGCTCCGGCAGTTCCCCCGAGCAAGCCGCCGAGGAAATAGCGCTCGATGGAGACATGCTTGCGTTTGCGAATGAATGTGCGGACGCGTCGTTTTCCCCTGGTGTGCACACTTAGCATGATGGGTACGTCCTTTTCCTGCTGCTCGAACAGGGGGATCCGCAGGCAGCAAAGGAAAGCGGAGGCCCATATCCAGAGCGCGGGGGCAAAAAGTAGCAGCGCGCCGAAAAGCCCGTTTTCCACTAGGACGGCGAGCAGCAGACTGCCGGGTCCCTCGGGGGTGTCTTCCCATTCTGCCGGGCGGAATTGTTCGAATTGCAAGGGGAAGGCACCGCTGCCGTTGCCGAAAAACGGCGCGGAGGAAATGGCGGATTTTGCGGTTTGCAGTAATGGATAGACCGGGGTGGCAGCCTTGGATGCAGCCGCGGCGTCGACCGACTGGTGGCGCAGGCAGCCAATGTTGTGGTCGAGCGAGGGCAATTGCCAAGCGAAGAGAAAAAGGACGATGGCGATCAGCAAAAAGCGCGAACGAAACCGCGGAAGGACAAGGCAGGCGGTCAGAATGGTGCCGGCCATGAGACCGATCCAGACTCCGAGGTGGTGGGTGGCCCAGAGGGCGATGCCGAGGATGGCCGCGAAATAAAGGGCGAGGAGTCGTTGCCAGAAGACCCAGCGGTCGCCGAGGGCGATGGACAGCGCGGGGAAAAATGCGAGCAGCAACACTGCTCCCATGGCGGCGGGATGTCCCAGCGTGCTGGAAAACATGTCCTGATAGGCTGGCGAGATAATGCGGCCAAGGAAACTGCGGACGATGTGGGACTGGTCGCCCAAGGCGACGGAGCCCACGATGCTGACAAAGGCGGTGAGCAAGCCGCCGAGGATCCAGCTCAGCCAAGTGTGGCGAAGGTGATAGAGCGTGATATGAAAAACGCCGAGCACGAGCAGATTGCCGATCAATTCCGCCTCGGCGAGCCAAGGCTTGGAGCTGATCAACCAGCCGCCCAGTCCGAGCCAGAGTACCCAAGGAAGAAAAATGAGACCGAATGGCCGGAGCCCGACCCCCTCTTTGCTGCGGGACCAGACGACGTACAAGTGCAGCAGCAGCCCGGCGGAAAAAATCCGGCAGCCCCAGGCCAGCGCGGCGGCGTCCATTCCCCCCAGCCAGAGGGCGAAGAGACTGAAGGTGCTGCCCATGAACAGGAGGACGAGCAGGTCGAAGTAATGCCCCGGATCGAGGGGGATGTTCCAGCGGTTGGCAAAAAAAGTGTAGGCGCGTGCCAGCAGCGAGCGGTTCATAGAGTAAAAGCGGAATGAGCGGGGTGATTCAGTCGAAGATGGTGGCGAATGGTGAATTCGGGGGTTTCCTCAAGGATTTTTCCTTGGTCGAAAAGGTGTTCGAAGGCGGGAAAAAACGCGTCTCCGGGCGGAGCGCTGCGGACGTGCGTCAGGAAAAGTTCGGCACACTGGTCCAGTGCTTGGGCGTAGAGGCTGGCACCGCCGGCGAGGAAAATTTTCTTTTCCGGCTCAATGTCCCACAGCGCGTTCCAGTCTGGGATGATTTGGACTCCGGGCAGTTGCCGCGGCTGGCGGCTGAGTACCACGGTGGTGCGGCCCGGCAGCGGGTGGCCGATGGACTCGTAGGTGGCGCGTCCCATGAGGAGAATGTGGCCCATGGTGGTTTTTTTAAAAAACTGAAAATCGGCGGGCAGGTGCCAAGGCAGGCGGTTGCGGTTCCCGATGACCCGATTTTCCGCCATGGCAGCGATGGCGAGCAGGGGGCGTGGGGGCGGGTTATTCATGCGGAGGAACTTTTTAGCCGGAGGGGTGTACGATTCAAGCCAAAGGGGATGGGGCTCATTCGGGCCGAAGCAATTCGGCGCGCCGCGCGGCATCGCTGGCCCGGTGGGTGGGGATTTCGCAAAGGAAAATCCCCGGAACGGGCGGTGTCGCCAGCAATTTGGCGAGCGCGGGCCAATCGGTGATTTTTTGATGTGTGATGCCGTGGGCGGCGGCGAGATGGGAAAAGTTGATATGCTGGGGCGTGGCCCAGAATCGTTCGAAGTGGGGGTTGTTTTGCGCGACCGGCAGATGTTGAAAAATTCCCCCGCCCTCGTTGTTGACGAGGAGGACGGTCAGGCTACCGGAAAAGTCCTTGGCCAGCAGCAGGGCGTTGCTGTCGTGAAGAAAGGAAAGATCTCCGGTGAGAAGTACCGCGGGACAGTTTGAGGCTTGGGCGATGCCCAGCGCGGTGCCCAGAGTGCCGTCGATGCCGTTGGCTCCACGGCTGGAGAAGACGCGCCGTTGGCTGTTGTTGGCGGGCCAGAACGATTCGGCGTCGCGCACCGGCATGCTGTTGGCGAGGATGACGGTTGTTTGCGCTGGCAAATGCGCGTGCAGGTGGTGGATGATTTTTCCTTCGAAGAGGGCGGCTTCGGCGGCGAGCGCGGAGGAAATGGCTGGGGCGACGGCGGACTCGGCCTCCTGCCATTGCCGGCACCAGAAGGAATCAGCCTCGGTTGCGGCGGCGAAGGAAATTTGCTCCGGCGCGCCTCGCAATGTTTGGTGCGGCTGACCGAGCGGGTGGAGGTTGGCGCCGAGCGGCGAGAGCACGCAAAACGGAATGACGGGTTCGGAGAGCCAGGCGCGGAGGGTTTTGCTGGTGGGCAGCGGACCGATTTGCAGCACTGCGTCGGGCCGCAGCGCGGAGGAAAATTGTGGCCGACGCAGCAGGGCGTCGTAGGCCCAGATGACCGGGGCGTCCGCCGGTGCGTGGTGGCGGAGCGGGCTGAGCGCGTCGGCGAGGACCGGCCAGCCCAACCGGCGGGATAATTCCAGCACTGCTTGTGCGTGGGCGGCGGAGTCTTCCGGATGGGGGACTCCGGCGACGATTAGACCGCGGGAAAACCGACTGGCCCAGTCGAGCAGCGGCGCAGAGGAAATTTTTCCGGGTACGGTTGGCGGAGGAAATTCCCGGGCGAGAATTTTTTCCAACAGGGGGGCGAGGAAATTATCTTGGCGGATGGAAGGGGCGAGCGGGTCGCGAAGCGGGACGTTGAGGTGCACCGGGCCGGGGCGGGGAGATGTTGTTTTTTCCCAGGCAGTGCGGAGCAAATCCTGCCATGCGGCGAGGGTTTCGGGTGCGGGATCCGGCGGCGCGGAGGAAAAATCAGCGACCACATGGGAGCCGTAGAGACGGTGCTGGTCGATGGTTTGCCCCGCGCCGCAATCGTGCAATTCGGGCGGTCGGTCGGCGGTGACGACGAGCAGGGGGATGCCGGAGTGCCAGGCTTCGACGACCGCGGGCAGGTAGTTGGCGGCGGCGGTGCCGGAGGTGCAGACCAGCACCACCGGTCGGTGCATGGCCTTGGCCAGCCCGAGGGCGTAAAAGGCGGCAGTACGCTCGTCGAGCACCGGGGTGACCTGCCAGCCGGGATCGGCGGCGAGGGCGTACAGCAAGGGAGTGCAGCGGGAGCCCGGCGAGACTACCGCGCGGGTGGCGCCGAGGCGGCGAAGGGTGTGGGCGAAGATGGTGCCCCAGAGCGTGCTGAGATTGGGAAAAGCTGGCGGCGGAGCCATGTCCGTCATGGCATGGGAAGAATGGGAAAATGGGAAACCAAAAATGCGCTGCGGCGGGTTTTGTTGAAAAAAAGAGACGACCCTCGCGGGGCCGTCTCTTGGAGGAAAAAGGGCGGGAGGTTTGCTTAGAGCAATTCCGCGGCCTTGCGCATGTCTTTATACCGAGCGAATGCTTGGTGGAAGATGGCGCTTTTCTCGGTGTTCACCTGGGCATGGACGGTGCCGCAGCTCTGCACGTAGGCGCGGAGCAAATCGCGGTATTCCGGCGCGACGCAGTTGCGGATGATTTCCTCCGCGCGCTGGGAGGGATCTTTGCAGCGCAAGTCGGCCACGCCCTGCTCGGTTACCACAACGTCCACGCTGTGTTCGTTGTGGTCGATATGGCTGCAAACCGGGACGATGGTGCTGATGGCGCCGTCCTTGCGGATGGACGGGCAGGTGAAGATGGAGAGGTAGGCGTTGCGGGTGAAGTCGCCGCTGCCACCGATGCCGTTCATCAACGTGCGGCCCAGCGTGTGAGTGCTGTTGACGTTGCCGTTGATGTCGAATTCGAGTGCGGTGTTGATGGTGATGACACCGAGGCGGCGGACCATTTCCGGGCTGTTGGAGATTTCCTGCGGCCGGAGCACGAGGTGCTGGGAATATTTTTTCCAGTCTTGGTAAAGCTCGGTGAGCACTCGTGGGGTAAAGGAAACGGCGGTGCCGCTGGCGAAGTCCACACGGCCCTGTTTGATGAGGGAGAAAATGCCGTCCTGGATGACCTCGGAGTAGAGGTTGAAGTTGGGGATTTCCTTGTTTTGCGCCATGGCCTCGGTGACGGCGTTGGCGATGTTGCCGACGCCGGACTGGAATGGCAGACCGTCGGGCAGGCGGCCGGCGCGCCGCTCGCGGACGATGAAGTTGGCGACATTGGCCCCGATGGCGAGGGTGGCGTCGTCGAGCGCGTCGTAGTCCTTGACGGAGTCGAGCGCGTGATTGCGAACGATGCCGAGGATTTTTTCTGGAGGAATTTGCAGGACGGGTGAGCCGACGCGGTCGCGAACGGTGACGATGGGGATGGGCTGGCGGTGGGGCGGTTCGGCGGGCTCGTAAAGGTCGTGCAGGCCGAGGATGCTTTCGGGGTGCGCATCATTGACCTCGATGATGACTTTTTCGGCGAGTCGGGCCAGGGTGTTGGTGACACCGATGGAGGTGGTCAGGATGACGGAGCCGTCGGGCTTGACGGAGGCCGCCTCCAGCACGGCGTAATGGATGGGGCCGAGAAACCCGGAGCGGAGCCAAGGCTGCACTTGGGAGAGGTGCATGTCAAAGTAGTGAACCTTGCCCGCGTTGATGGATTTGCGCATTGCAGCGCAGGACTGATAGGGGGTGCGCCAGCCCACGGCATCAGCCTCGGCGAGGGACGCGTCGAGCTCGGCGCTGGTGGAGGCGCCGGTGACCACGTTGATTTTAAAAGGTTTCCCCGCCGCGTGAAGCGTCCTGGCATGATTCGCAATCGCGGTTGGAATGAGCTTGGCCTGCCCTGTGGAGGTAAACCCGCTGAATCCGACGGTGGATCCGTCTTTAATTAGAAGCGCTGCTTCTTCTGGCGTAAGTACTGGGAATGGAAGTTTCATGTGCTGAGTGGAAAGTCGAACAAGATTCGGGCTTAGAGGTCGTTAAATTGAGCTAATAAGAAAACTGTTTGAGATTAGAAGGAGATTTTGGGGAAAGGGGATAATTTTGTAGGGGTATTTCCTTTTTTTGGTTTTTTTTAAATTCGTTAAGTTTTGATTTTCATTGTTTAATAGAACATTTCATCTCATGATGATGTTTGATTAATAAGCGATAGAGAAAGGCAGTTTGTGGATAATGCCTTGCGGCGTGATGGAAGAATCTTTCCCTTGCGGGCCTGTGGCTTTGGTAACCCGACAGTCAATTGAAGATGTGCGATTGCGCGCCGACATGGTGGCGTTGATTGGGGATTACACGGCCCTGAAGAAGGCGGGGGCGAGCTGGAAGGGGCTGAGTCCGTTTGCGGCGGAAAAAACGCCCTCCTTTTATGTGCATCCGGACAAGGGTTTTTTTTACTGTTTCAGCACGAATCAGGGCGGGGATATTTTTCGGTTTTTGATGTTGAAGGAGGGGCTGAATTTTCAGGAGGCGGTGGAGCGGGTGGCGGCCCGTTTTGGCATTTCCGTGCAATACGAGGCGGGCGGGCTGACGGGGGATGAGCGCAGTTTGCGCGCCCAGCTATTGGGGGTGCATGACACGGCGACGGCGCATTTTGCGGCGGCTTTTCGGGCAAGGGAAAGGCAGGCGGAGGCGGTGCGGGAGTATTGGACGGCGCAAAGGAAATTTTCCATGGCGGTGGCGGAGGAATTCCAGGTGGGGCTGGCGTCGGTGGATGGCGGAGGGCTGGCCCATTTGTTATTGAAAACAGGATATGAAAAGGAGGCGCTGGCCCGCTCGGGACTGTTTGTTGGGATGGACTACTCGCCGGACCCGCTGCGGTGGCGTCCACGTTTTCGTGGACGGCTGATGATTCCGATCCGGGATGTGCAGGGGCGGGTGGTGGCGTTCACCGCGCGCCAACTGGCGATAACTCCGAAGGACGACCCGAGTCACGAGGCGAAATATGTGAATTCGCCGGAGACGGAAATTTTTCACAAGAGTCACATTCTGTTCAATTTGGACAAGGCGCGGCGGAACATTGGGGAGGATGCGCCGGTGGTGTTGGTGGAGGGACAGTTAGACGCGATCCGGGCCTATACGTGCGGTGTGAAAACAGCGGTGGCCTCGCAGGGCACGGCGATCGGGGAAGAGCATCTGGCTCTGGTGCGGCGTTTTACCCGGCGGCTCGATGCGTTGCTGGACGCGGACCGGGCGGGGCAGGCGGCGGCGATGAAGCTGCTCCCGCTGGCGATGAAGGCCGGGATGGAGGTGCGGGTGTTGCAGGTGCCGGGGGGGAAGGACCCTGACGAGTTTTTTGCCGAGCAGGGAAGTGATGGCTGGGAAAAGGTGGAAAAGACGGCGAGCAGCGCGATTTCCTTTGCCGTCCGAGGATTGCTACCGCCGGGGAATGATTTTTCCACGGCGCGAAAACTGGAGGCTTTGGAGTCGCTTTATGGCATTATCGCCCAAGCGGAGTCGGCTGTGGCGCAGGAAGAGGCAATGACGGAGGCTTGCCGGCTGGCGGGGCTGGAGCGGGCGACCTCGGGGCGTCTCGAGGTCAACGGGAACGACCTGGGCAAGCTCACCGAGCTTAGCGAGGATGTCGTCGAACAACGCAATGAA
>CALNBE010000052.1 GCA_937874455.1 uncultured Opitutia bacterium
CCGGTTTGCCTTTTGCGTCCGAGTCTTTACCCCGCCTGCCCATATGAGTCCTCGCGCCGTCCGCATCGCTCCCTCCGAGCTGACCAAAGAAAACGCCCCCATTATCAGCCAGATTGTGGTGGAATCGCTGGATGCCACCCCGGTGGCGGAGTTAATCGCGGCGCTGGAGGCGGCGTTGCTGGAGGAGCTCGAAGGAAAATACGCCGCGCAGGGAAACGGCTTTCTGGTGCCGACCCGCTGGGAGCCGCCCTTCAAGCTGGTGCGGGCTTTTGCGGTGAAACATCCCGCGGCGAAAGTGACCCTGAAGGCCGACGCGTTTCGCCACGAATACTGGATTGCCCGGGCGGTTTACGAAGGCGGAAAGCAGACGGTGGATGACGTGCTGACGATGAATGACGGCGCGGCGTTCGAGACTTTGTTCCAGGAAATCCATGGCGAAACCTACGCCGAGTGGAAAAAGGAAAACGAGCACGGACAGGTGCGCGGCGGTTTTGCCTGGGGCGCGGTGGAGGATTTTGATCCGAGCAAGAGCGAACTCGGCAAGGCCGAGGGGCAGCTGTAAGTTTTTCCCGGACGATGGATCCGGAGGTCAACGCGGCGTTTTTTTCGCATCCCGACACGGTGCTGGAATACGCTAGGGCGGCGCAAAACGTCGGCCTGTGGGCCTCGGAGGAAATCTGGTTTGGGCGCTTTGTCCCGCGCCCGGCGAAAGTGCTGGAACTCGGCTGCGGCGCCGGGCGAATTTCCTTCGGTCTGTGGGAGCGTGGCTGGCGGGACATTACCGCGACGGATTTTGCGGCTCCGATGGTGGAGGCGGCAGAAATCATCAACGAGACCCGGCGGACAGGAATTTCCTTTGCACAGGCGGATGCCACGGCGCTGGATTTTGCGGAGGAAAGTTTTGACGCGGTGATTTTCGGATTCAACGGATTCTTGATGATTCCCGGACCGGAGCGGCGGAGACAGGCGCTGCGGGAAATTCGGCGGGTGCTGCGACCCGGCGGCGTTTTCCTCTTCACCGGACACGATCGCGGCGTGGCGCGCAACGCCCGACACTGGGCGGAGGAAAAGGCCCGCTGGGCGGAGGGAAAACAGGATCCCGCGCTGGATGCCTTCGGCGACTACAACCACGCCACGCCACAGGGCAGAATGTTTATTCATGCCGCGGACGCGGAGGAAATGCGCGCGCTGCTGGCAGCGGAGGAATTTGCCGTGCTGGCCACCGCGATGCGCTCGGAAATCGCTTGGGAATCGGCGGCGGTGCGGGAGTTTTCGGACGACACCCGATTTTGGGCGGCGAAACAGGCCTGAGGCAAAGGCGGTTGCGCGGAGGAAATTTTGGGCCAAGCTGGCGGATCATGACTGCCTGGTTGATGAAATCCGAACCGGAGGTTTTTTCCTTTGCCGATCTGAAAGCGCGCCCCCGGCGCACCGAGCCGTGGAATGGCGTGCGGAATTACCAAGCGCGAAACTTCATGCGGGACCAAATGCAGGTCGGCGACTGGGTGTTGTTTTATCACTCGAATTGCGCCGCGCCCGGCGTGGTTGGGTTGGCGAAGGTGGCCAGCGCGGCTTATCCCTACCCCACGCAGTTTGATCCCGCATCGGAGTATTTTGATCCGAAGTCGGCAAAGGAAAATCCCCGTTGGGTGCTGGTGGACGTGGCGTGGGCGAAGGATTTTGCGCGGGAAGTTTTGCTGGCGGAATTGAAAAACGACCCGGAGCTGGAAGGACTGCTGGCGACCCGTCCCGGCAACCGCCTCTCGATCACCCCGGTGGAGGAGGCGCATTTTCGTCGCATTTGCGCGCTCGGCGGGATCAGTTGTTGAGGATGTTCCAGGCGGAAAGGCTCTCCACGACGAACCAGAGCAGGAGCAGAATTCCTCCCCAGCGCAGGATGCGGCGCACCTTTAGCCAGGAGGAGACCAGCGAGCCGTCGTTGTCGCAGTATTCCAGTTTGAAAAGCCAGCGATAGGCGCGTTCCCACCAAGCCGCCTCGGTGATGTGGCGCAAATCCGCATGACGAAACGTCGCGTCGCGGGAGCGGCGCTGGCGGAGGCGTTTCTTGAAGCGGGAAAACATGGACTGCGGGGCAAAGGAAAACGCGAAACTTACAGTTGCCGCATGGGGAGGCGACGTTTTTATGGTGCTCCCCTATAACCGTGAAAACCACTACCAAGACCATTCGCCAGGCCAAAGGGCGCAGCCCGCTGGTGTGCCTGACGGCTTACGATGTGATCACCGCGCGACTGGCGGATCAAGGCGGGGCGGATTTGCTCCTCGTCGGCGATTCCGTGGGTAACACCGTGCTGGGCTTCGAGAGCACGGTGCCGGTGACGCTCGACATGATCGCACACCACACGGCGGCGGTGGCGCGGGCGAAACCCCGGGCGCTGGTGGTGGCGGACGTGCCCTTTGGCGTCGCCCATGCGGATTTTTCCCCGGTGCTTGCCGCATGCGTCCGGCTGATGCAGTGCGGCGCGGAGGCGGTGAAAATCGAAGGAGGCGCGGCGATGGCACCGGTGATCGCCCGGCTGGTGGCGGCGGGCATTCCCGTCTGCGGGCACATCGGATTGCAGCCGCAGCAGGTGCTGCAACTGGGCGGCTACAAGAAGTTCGGCGGCCAGGCGGCGGAGGCGAAAATTTTGTTGGAGGACGCGAAGGCGGTGGAGGCCGCGGGCGCGTTCGCGATTGTCGGCGAGATGATCGATCCGACGGTGGCGGGGGAAATTTCCTCCGCGTTGCAGGTGCCGTTGATCGGCATTGGCAGCGGGAAAAATTGTGACGGGCAGATTCTGGTGATCCATGATTTGCTGGGGCTGACGGAAAAGCCGCCGCCCTTTGCCAAGCCGCAGGCGGAACTGGGCGGACTGGCCATCCGGGCGATCGGCGAATGGGCCGCGACGGTGCGGGGCGCACAGTGAATGGCGCGGGTATTTTTTCTTATCTCCAAATCGAACAATGAATTTTTGCATACTGGGAGCGGGCGCGTGGGGCACGGCGATGGCGGTGCATTTGCAGCGGGAAAATCACACTGTGACCCTGGTGCCGCGCCGACTGGAGCACGCCAGCGAGCTGGCGACGACGCGGGAGAACCGGGACTACCTTCCCGGCGTGCGGCTGGCGGAGGACATTCAAATCGCGTTGGAATTAAAACCCGCGCTGATGGAGGCGGAGGTGGTGGTGCTGGCCTGTCCCTCGCAGCGTTTGCGGGCCTTGGCGGAGGAAATCCGGCCCGCGCTGGACAGCGCCTGGCGGGTGAAAATGTTTGTTTCGCTTTGCAAAGGATTGGAACAGGAAACCCTGCTCCGCCCCTCGCAGGTGCTGGCGGAAGTGCTGCCTGGCAGGGCGCACGGGGTGCTCTCCGGCCCGACCAACGCCGGGGAAGTGGCGCGCGGACTGCCCAGCGCGGTGGTTTTTGCCGCGGAGGCGGAGGAGGAAACGCTGGTGCAGGTGCAGGAGGCATTGAGCAGCAAAATGCTGCGCACGTACCGTTCCAACGATGTCGCCGGGGTGGAACTCGGAGGAATTTTGAAAAACATCTACGCCATCGGCGCGGGCATTTGCGATGGCTTGCAACTCGGCTCCAACGCCAAGGCGGCGCTGCTGACCCGCTCAATGCACGAGATGGTGCGGCTGGGCACGGCGGCGGGCGGCAAGGCGGAGACGTTTTACGGCCTGAGCGGGGTGGGGGATTTGATCGCCACCGCGCACGGGGACTGGAGCCGGAACCGCCGTTTCGGGGAACTGCTGGCAAGGGAAAAGGAGACCGCGGCGCAATGCCTCGCGGAGAGCGGCATGACGGTGGAAGGCTACTGGGCAACCGGATGTTTCCACCAGTTCGCGCAAAGGAAAAATATCGTCGCCCCGATTTTGGAGGCACTGCACGCGGTGGTGTATTCGGGCGTCGGGCTGCACGAGGGCATGGAGATGCTGATGCGGCGGATGCTGAAGCCGGAGTGAGCGCATGGATTCCCCCGCGCATCCCGCCTTTGTCGTCCGGGCCTCGGCCATTCACGGCAGCGGCGTTTTCGCGGCGCGAGACATTGCGGCGGGGGAAAAAATTGTGGAATACCGCGGGGAGAAAATCACCAAAGCGGAGGCGGAGCGGCGCGGGTTGGCGCGCGAGGCCCGGCGGGATGGAGCGGGGCGGGTGTATATTTTTGAATTAAACCAGCGTTACGACCTCGACGGCGACATCCCTGACAACCCGGCGAAGTACATCAACCATTCCTGCGAAGAAAATTGCGAGGCGGTGTTGGAGCGGGGGAAAGTGTGGATTTACAGCAAGCGGGACATCTGTGCCGGGGAGGAGCTGACCTATGATTACGGCTACGCGCTGGAGCATTTCTTGGATCATCCCTGCCGTTGCGGTTCGCCGCGCTGCGTCGGCTACATCGTCCACCAGACGGCGCGGACAAAGTTGAAGCAACTCCTGGCGCGCAGCCGCAAACGGGCCGGGCGCCGGGAATCGTGAGCGCGAAGGAAACTCAGAGGGTGTCGTCCTCTGTGATGCGCAGCCGGTAGAAACGCCCGGTGTCGCCCGGGGTGTCCTGTACTTGCATCCAGTCGTTGCCCGCGGGCAGCTCGGTGACGGTCCGGGAGTCGAAGAGGTCGCTGGCATCTGTCCAGGAGGAAAGGTCGGTGGATGTTTCCATCGTCCAGCGCAGCCCGCGCAGTTGGGGCTGGTAGGGGAAGGTGAAGTTGACGATCCCGTTGGCCACCTCGATGCGCGGCAGCCGGGCGGCGGCGGATTCGTACGGTGCCACGCCGAGGGCGAAGCGGACCAGGTTGGAAATGCCGTCGCCGGCGGCGGAAGCCGCGGGGCCGGAAATGGAGTCGTCGGCGATTTCCTCCGCGGTGAAACTGGCTTCGCGCCAAGCCGCATAGGAAAGCGGCGCACCGCCAATTTGAATTTCCATGATGCGCCCGGTGACTGTTCCGGAGGAACTTGTGAGGGTGACGGGCACGCTGGTCAACGCGGCGTTGTTTAGCAGTGACCAGGTTTGGTCGCGGAAAGAGTGTGTGCCCGCGGCGTCGGCGACAAAAACCCGGATGGAGGGAGTGTCGAAGACCGAAGCCCAGGAGGCGTCGAGCGGCAGCAAGTAGCCCCCTTGCAGCACGGTTCCGGCGGCGGGCGTTTCGCCGAGATTGAGGTAGAGATCAAGGGACTGCGGCGTGCCGGGATTGTCGGTGACGAGGAGCGGGTTGCCGCTGGCGGAGGGATTGGTCAGATCGGGCGCGGCGGTGGAGGTGAAGAGCATGTCCACGTGCTGGCTGGCGAGGCCGGTGGTTTGCAGCGCGGTGGCGGGCAGCACCAAGGTGCCACTACCGCTGATGGTACCGACGGAACCCGCTGCGTCGAGGACGCCATTTTCCCCCAAGGTAATGGCAGAACCCAGCCCGTTGCGCACGAGCAGGGTGCCGTTGTCCACCTGAATGCCTTGGGCAAAGGAAGTGTTGTCGGCGGTGAGTGCGAGGGTGCCGCCGCCGGTTTTAACGAAGCCAGCGGAGCCGGAGAGGTTGCCGAGGATTTCCAGCGTGTTGGTGCCGCCATCGACATGGAGGTCGGTCGCGGAGGAAAGGATCACGTTATTGGTGAGAATTGCGTAGCTGCCGGCGTTGGTGCCCGGATCGTAGCGCAGCGAGCCGAGTTTCCCTTGTCCGCTGGAATCGGCGATTTCGCTGCCGCGACCATATCCGGCGAGGGTGATGTCGCCGCCGAAAGTGTAGGTCGGGGTCGTGTCGGAGACGAAGCGCAACTGGCCACCGTCGAGCACAGTGATGGAGGCGGTGTTGGCCATGGAGGCGGTGCCGGTGACACGCAGGACGCCCTGTTCGATACGGGTGGGGCCGGAGTAATTTTTTCCTCCGCCGGTGAAGGAAGCGACGCCGAGGCCGGTTTTGGTGATTCCGCCGGTGCCGGCCCAGGTTTCGCGGAGGCGAAGCGCGCCATGTTCCTCGTTGCCGCTAATGTTGGCCACATCGACGGTGAGGGTGCTGGAGAGCGTTACGCCGCCGACAATTTCCAGTTCCACGTAGCCGGTGCCAGTGCCGGTGATTTCGAGCCGGGCATTTTCCTCGGCTTCATTGGCAAAGGTCAGGGAAGCCGTGCCGTCCTCCTCGCGGAGGCGGTCGCGTCCGGAGGCTTGGCCCTGTTGGAAGGTGATGTGCCCCACGGTGACAGAGGCAGTCAGGTCAACATTGCGGTTGCCGGTGGCCGGGGAGGAAATGATGACCGCGGCGCCGGCGCTGTTGGGATAGGGATTGGGTGAGGAATCCCAGTTATCATCGACGTTCCAGTCGGCGGTGCCGGAGGGCAGGAAGGTCGCGGGTTTTTTTTCTTCTGGTGTTAGTGTTTTGGAATTAGGGACACTCCACGCTCCACTGCTGTTGCGCGCACGAACAGTGATAGTGGTGACTCCATCTAGCGCGATGCTTTCACCCGTGGTGTAGGTGATGCCGACAGGGCTGCCACCGCTGGCGCGGGGATCACTGCCGTCCAAAGTGTAATAGATGGTGCTGGTGGATTCCAATGGGGAAAAGCTCAAGATGTTGCCTTCGATTTTTATAAGAACCGATTTGGGTAGGCTGGTGCCGTCAAAAGCCCGATTGGTCATCCAGTTTGAGCGGACCAACAGCCATTGGTACAACCGTATGTTTTCACTATTGTAGGATGATTCGCGCGGGGAGTTTTTGGGCCACTTGGCGATGTCGCGCGAGGCGGCGGATTCCAGTCCATTGGCAGTGCTGTCAATTTCCGAGGACGTGGCCAATACGACCGCGCGCAAGTTGTCGGAGGAAAAGGTGGTCTTTTTTAACTCGGCCCAGCGGTCATAGAAGGCTTGGGCAAAATCGGGATCCTGGCACAGCACGCCCCACCAGCTGTACTCGAAATATTTGGTGGCATCGCCAGTGCCGTTCCAAGTGTCGGAGGCGTCGTCGCGTCCATCCTTGGAGTCCATGGAGCGGTCGAAGTCCCAGATCGGTCCCGCTTGCAATTTACCATTGGCGTGTTTGTGGAAATAGGCACTGAGACGCAGGGCATCCACGTTTTTGAAAAAAACATTGAGGATCAGGTGATCGATCCAGGAGTCGCGGTCGATGTATTGGAGGTAGTTGCGGGTAGTGAATCCGCTGGCTTGATCGGCGTACAGGGCATCCTCGAAGGCCTGGGTGTAGGCCTTGATGTAGGCCACTTGACGGGAGTTGGTGTCGGCCTGGGTGGAGCTGGAGTAGGGGCCGCCGTCGAGGTCTTCGAGCTTGGGGCGATAGAGGACGAAGTTTTCGTTGGTGGGATTGTTGCGGGAGGTTTTCCATCGGTATTCATCGGCGTCGGCACGGTCATTTTTGAAGAGATAGCCCCCGGTCCATGCGCCCTCGGCCAACGGGTCGATGCTGCCGTCGGGCGGCACATCGGCGGTTTCGACCACACTGCCACCGAGCCGCTTGGAGTTCATTTTGATCTGCTCGATGATAGCATAGACACCGGAATAATCACCCTCATCCAAGGTGCCGCCGTCGGCATTATAAAAGACTTCGACAAAACGGGTGTTGGGTGCCCAGCGGCCTATTTGGCGGGAGAGTTCGTAGGCAATGGAGTTACGGTTGAAAGTGTTGTCGTATTCGTAGGGATTATAAAAAACCCAGTCCTCCTCGGCGTTCATTCCGAGCACGGCGATGTCGGTGCCGCCGTCGGATTCATTCCAGAATTCGACGCTGTAGGGTTTTTTGGGGAAGCTTTGGGAGGAAGAACCGCGCAGCCGGATGCCTTGGCGAGTGACCAGTGTTGGCTGGTTGGCGAGTGAGCTGACGCCATTTTCGTCGCGGTCGAAAAGTTGAAAGTACCCCGCTTGGCGAGTGGAGTCGTTGAGGGTCTGTCCGTGGGCGTCGTATCATTCCATGGGCAGGTTGGATTTCCGGTTGGCGAGGGCGGAGGAAAGGAGGAGGTAGTGGGCGGTGACGGTCTGGCTACCGGCACCCGAGCTGTCGAAAATGGCCGCCCGGAGCAGTGTGGTGCTGCTGATGGTCAACGGGTTGGTGTAGAGCGTGGAGGTGGCGGTTGGCACGGAGCCGTCGGTGGTGTAGCGGATTTCCTGTCCCTCGGCGTTGCCGGAAAGGGTGAGGGAGAACGCGGAGGAAAAGGTGCCGGCGGGCTGGGAGAAGGAAACGGTTTCCATCAACAGCATGCCATCGCGGTCGGCATTGGTCGTCCCTGGAGTCGGCGTGGTGAAGTAGCCGGTTTGGCTGGTGCCCGTAGCATCGTAAATTTCGGCCCAAAGTTCGGGCGAGACGAGCAGGTCGGAGCTGGGCGCGTTGGCATTCAGTCCGTGAGCGGCGAGGGTGTTGGTGCCGGCGACCAGCAGGTTGAGCGCGGAGGAAATGTCGGTGACGCGGGGTTCGATGCCGTCGGTGTCGAAAACGATCGCGGTGGCGGAGGAGTCCCAAGCCAGCGTGGCGGGGGCGTTGGCTTGATCGACTGGAGTGCTGTTTGCGTTGAGAAAGATCGCGTAACCGTCGTCATAGCGGGTGCGCAATTCCAGTCCGTAAACTTGCGCGGGGTTGGTGATCTCGAACGTAGAGCGAAAGTAAACGGAAGTCCGCAAATTGTACATTTGCGATTCCACATTGGTGCCGATGTAGGGGGTGAGATCGACAGGCGAGGTACTCCGGTCAAAACCCACGCCGAGCGTGCCGGAGTTCCAGGAGGAATCGTCGAAATCCGGGGAACGCCAGGAGGTGCCCAACGAGTCGTCGGTTGGCACATGCACACGGGTGACGTCGCCAAGGCCCAGCAGTTTTACCCAAGTGCGCGGGGTGCTGGTACCATAGGAAATATCGGGGTATTGCGCGGGAAATGACGGGGAAAATTCGGTGGTGACGCTGCCGCCTGGTGAAAAAAGGCCGAGGTATTCTCCGCTAGTGGAGAGGGAAAAATTCGTGTGCAATTCCTGTCCGGCGGCACTGCGATTTTTGCCGGAGGCGAAGACAATCAAGTATTCGCCTGGTTGCAGGGTGACAGCGGGGAAAGTCCATTGGGCGGGTTGGTCGGCCTTGTCGGTGAGCGTCCAGCCTTCGAGATTGACCGCGGAGGCGTCGGGGTTGTGAATTTCGATCCAGTCGGAGTAATCGCCATTCTCGTCGACCAAGGTCGATTCGTTCTTGGCCATGAACTCGGTGATGACGGGGTTAGCGAAAGCAGACAGGCTCAGGACGAGCAAACCTGCACCAAGGGTAAGCAAACGTAGGGGCATGATTGATTAAGTGTTCAAAGTATTCGGGGCAAGCCAAGCTTGTTTTGCCTATGGTCAATTGTTGCGAAGGGGATGGGAAAGATTATGTGATGAAATAGTGCTTGGCACCTTGGGAGTGGAGTCCCAGCTTGCGGTTACTCCTGCAAATTTTGAATGATGCGACTGCCATGAACACCACCTGCACTGCGCACTATCCTTCGCCTGTTGGAGAATTGTTGTTGGCGAGCGACGGGCAAAATCTCACCGGGTTGTGGCTGGCGGGGCAGAAGTTTTTTGCGGCCACCGCGGAGAAAATGTCGGAGGAAAACCCGGATCTGGCGGTACTGCGGCAAACTCGTGAGTGGCTGGACCGTTATTTTTGCGGCGAAAAACCACGAGGGGGGGAATTGCCCTTGGCCCCGCAGGGAAGCGCGTTTCGGCAGGCGGTTTGGAAAATTTTACTGGAGATTCCTTACGGCGCGGTGCGCACCTACGGGGAGATCGCGGAGGAAATCGCCGGAAAGAACCATCGTTCGGGGATGTCGAGTCAGGCGATTGGCGGCGCGGTGGGGCACAATCCGATTTCGCTCATCATCCCCTGTCATCGTGTGGTGGGAGCGGGCGGCAGTTTGACCGGTTACGCTGGCGGACTGGCGAAAAAGATCCGGTTGTTGGAGCACGAAGGCGTGGACGTGTCGCAGTTTTTTATTCCGCGAAAAGGCACAGCGCTGTGAGGCGGAAGGAATTTTTCCGCAAAGGAAAATTAAACGGACGGACAATCGATGAGCCGGAGGAAATGATTCCGATCGGCGGCGATATGCAGGTGGAGGTGCCAGGCGCCCTCGGGCAGGCGGTCGCCGAGTTTTTCCGGCCATTCGACGACCAGTGTCCAGGGCTCGCGGAGCAAATCCCAGAGCACCAGTTCATCGGCCTCGGATGGATCGCCGAGCCGGTAGGCGTCCATGTGGACCAGTTGACGGGAAGGAGAATCGTAGGTGGAGAAAATCGCGTAGGTTGGGCTGGTGACCGGGGTGGTGATCCCGAGGGCGCGGGCCAAGCCCTGGACGAAGGTGGTTTTGCCCGCGCCCAGATCGCCGTGCAGGGCGAGGGCGGTGTTGGCGGGAAAGTGGCGGAGGAAATTGCCGGCGAGGGCCATGGTTTCCTCCGCGGAACGGCTGGTCAGGCCGGCGCGCCAGTCGGCCAGGGAAATGTCGGGAGACGGATGCAAGCGGGAAAAGATTTCGGGCGAAGGCTAGGCGAGCGCGGGGGGATGGCAAGCGAGGTTGCGGAGGAAATGCGCGGGGCGCGCGGACAAAAAAAGCCCGGCGAAAAACTTCCGCCGGGCCGGGAGAAAAACTGCGAGGATTTACTTCGCGGTGTAGTCGGCTTGGGAACCCTTGATGTTCTTTTTGGGAACCCAGGGCATGAGGCCGCGCAGACGCTGGCCGGTTTTTTCGATCTGGTGTTTTTCGCCGGCGGCGAGGAGCTTTTTGTAATTCTTCAGCCCGCCCTTGTATTCGGCGACCCATTCCTTGGTGAACTTGCCGGTCTGGATTTCCTTGAGGATCTTTTTCATCTCGGCCTTGGTCTTGGCGTTGATCACGCGCGGACCGCGGGTGATGTCGCCGTACTTGGCAGTTTCGGAGATGGAGAAGCGCATGCCGGAGATGCCGGATTCGACCATCAGATCGACGATCAGCTTCAATTCGTGCAAGCATTCAAAGTAGGCCATTTCGGGCTGGTACCCGGCCTCGACCAAGGTTTCAAAACCGGCCTGCACGAGGGCGCTGGCACCGCCGCACAGCACGGCTTGCTCGCCGAAGAGGTCGGTTTCGGTTTCTTCCTTGAAGGTGGTTTCGATGACTCCGGCGCGGGTGGCACCGATGCCCTGGGCCCAGGCGAGGGCGATTTTCTTGGCCTTCTTGTCGGCATCTTGGGCGACGGCGATCAGGGCGGGCACGCCCTTGCCCTCGACGTATTGGGCGCGGACGATGTGGCCCGGACCCTTTGGGGCGACCATGGCGACATTGATGCCGGCGGGTGCCTTGATCAGACCGGAGTGAATGGCCAGACCGTGGATGAAGAGGATGGTTTTGCCCTTGGCGAGATTGGGAGCGATGTCCTTGGCGAAGACCTCGGCCTGTTTCATGTCGGGGAGGGCGATGAGAATGACATCGGCCTTTTTGACCGCCTCGGCGGTTTCATAGACCGCGAAGCCCTTTTTCTTGGCGGCGGCGACGGATTTGCTGCCCTTGTACAGGCCGACGATCACCTTGTGACCGCTGTCCTTGAGGTTCATCGCGTGGGCGTGGCCCTGGGAGCCAAAGCCGATCACGGCGAGGGTTTTTCCTTTGAGCGCGGAGCGGTCAGCGTCTTTGTCTTTGTAGACTTTAGCAGGCATGATGTGTTGTTGTTCTGAGTTAGTTGGAAGTGCGGTTTTACACGCCGCGTTGCAGGGCGACTTGGCCGGTGCGGGCGAGTTCGGTGATGCCGTAGGGCTGGATGATTTTCAGAAAGGCGCAGACCTTGCGGTCATTGCCGGTGAATTCAATGATAAGGGACTTGTGCCCCACGTCGATGATCTTGGCGCGGAAGAGTCCGGCGATTTCGATGATCTCGGAGCGGGTTTTGGCGGTGGAATTGACCTTCACCACCACCAGCTCGCGGGCGACGTGATCGACCTCGGTGAAGTTCTGCACATCGATAACATTTACCAGCTTGTCGAGCGCACGGATGCAACGGTCCAGGGCGGCTTCATCCGCTACTACCGTGGCCGTGATCCGGGAAAGTTTCGGGTCATGCGTGGGGCCGACATTGAGGGTTTCAATGTTGAAGCCCCGCCCGCTGAGCATTCCGGCGACTCTGGCCAGAACCCCGAACTTGTTTTCTACAAGTGCCGACAGGGTGTGTTTTTTCATGTGTTGTTGAGAAAAATGGTGGACGGAGAGGGACTCGAACCCCCGACCCCCTCGGTGTAAACGAGAAGCTCTAACCAACTGAGCTATCCGTCCATGGAAAGGGCGGGGATATTGAAAATGCGGCGGGGTGAAGCAAGGAGAAATTAATGCGTTGGTAAGTGGCGGAATTGGGGGCCGTGCTTTCGGGGAAATGGCGACGGGGG
>CALNBE010000053.1 GCA_937874455.1 uncultured Opitutia bacterium
CCGCCGCCATCTACGGCAACAATCCCTCAGTGCCCAAACTGGAAACCATGCTGCCCGAGCCGCAAAGTCCCTACGCCATCACCAAGCTCGACGGCGAATACTACAACGCGCTCTTCGCCCGCACCGGCCAACTGCCCACCGCCAGCACCCGCTTCTTCAATGTCTTCGGACCGCGTCAGGACCCGCGCGGAGCCTACGCCGCCGCCGTGCCCATCTTCATCGAAAAAGCCCTACGCCATGAGCCGATCACCATTTTCGGCGACGGGGAGCAAACGCGCGACTTCATCTACGTGAAAGACATCGTAGGCGCCTTGGTTTTCACCGCCACCACGCCGGAGGCCACCGGCACTTTTAACGTCGGCTACGGACAAAAACTTTCCATCAACGCCCTCGCCGAAAAAATCATCGCCCTCACCGGCTCCCGGTCGTCCATCCAGCACCTGCCCGAACGCTCCGGCGACGTGAAACATTCCCTCGCCTCCGCCGAAAAGCTCCGCGCCGCCGGCTGGTCGCCCGCCCACAACTTCGAAGAGGGCCTCGCCGCCACCATCCGCGACTTTCAAAGCCACCGCTAATTTTCCTCCGCCCGATAATTGCCGGACACAAAAAACGCGCCCCAATCTGGGACGCGTTTTCTCATTTCTCCGAGAAATGTTTTGCCAATCCTGCTCATAAGCAGACATTCCTGCGCCGCTGTAAAAGTCCATAACATCATGAGCCAGACTTCCTCCGTGCTATCCACTTGGGCCCAGAACATTGCCCCTTCGCCGACTCTCGCTGTCGACGCCAAAGCCAAGGCGCTTAAAGCTGCGGGCAAAGATGTCTGCGGCTTTGGCGCGGGGGAACCTGATTTTGACACGCCCGAGTTTATCAAAACTGCCTGCGCCGAGGCACTCGCCGCCGGACAGACCAAATACGCGCCCACTGCGGGCATTCTTCCTCTGCGTCAGGCACTAGCCGATGCCTACAACCAGCGCGGCTTCTCCGTCACCAGCAACCAAGTGGTCGTTTCCCCCGGAGGAAAAATGTCCTGCTACCTCGCCATCCTCGCCACGGTCAGCCCCGGCGACGAGGTGATCATCCCCGCGCCCTACTGGGTCAGCTACCCGGAAATGGTCAAGCTGGCCGGCGGCGTGCCGCGTTTTCTTTTGGCCGACGATTCCACCGGCTTCAAACTCACTCCCGAGCAGCTCCGCGCCGCCATCACGCCGAAGACCAAGCTGCTCGTCCTCAACTCGCCCTCCAATCCCACTGGCGCACTCTACAGCGAGGCCGAGTTACGCGCGCTCGTCGATGTCGCATTGCAAGCGGGCCTCCTCATTCTCTCCGACGAAATTTACGAGCATCTGGTTTATGACGGCCAGACCAGTTGCTCCCCCGCGTTGTTTTCCTCCGAGGCCGCGCAGCGCGTCATCACCGTCTCCGGTTTTGCCAAAACCTACTCCATGACCGGCTGGCGCATGGGCACACTCGTCGCCGCAAAGGAAATCGCCGCCGCCGTCGCCGACCTGCAAAGCCAGACCACCTCCAACGTCACCACCTTCGCCCAGTTCGGCGCGCTGGCTGTTTACCAGCAACCCGAAAAAGCCAGGGCCGCGCTGGCCGAAATGCTGGTCCACTTTGACCGCCGCCGCCTCAAATTGCTCGCCGGGCTGCAGACGATCCCCGGCATTTCCTGCTACCGCTCGCAGGGCGCGTTTTACCTTTTCCCCAACATCAGCTCCTTCGGCCTCAGCTCCGCCGATTTTTGCGCGAAGCTGCTCGACGAGGAACTGGTCGCCGCCGTGCCCGGCTCGGCCTTCGGGGCCGAGGGCTACATCCGGCTCAGCTACGCCACCGCCGATGCCACCATCGAAAAGGGCACCGAGCGACTCGCCCGTTTTTGCGCGAAACTGCGCGGCTGAGCAGTCCCGTTTTTCATTGGAAAAAAACCTCTGCTGTTCCCTGCCCGCATGTCCTCCACCGACCGCATCGCCACCGCCTTTGCCACCGCCCGCCAACAGGGCCACGCCGCCTTCATCGCCTACATCTGCGGCGGCGACCCCAATCTGGATGCCTCGGTGCAAATCGCCGAAACGCTTTTTTCCTCCGGGGTGGATTTGCTGGAAATCGGCGTACCCTTCTCCGATCCGCTGGCTGACGGCCCGACCAACCAGCTCGCCGCCCAGCGCGCGCTCGCCGCAGGAATGGACCATGAAAAAATCTTCACGCTGGTGCGCCGCATCCGGGAAAAATCCGACCGGCCGATCGTTCTCTACGCCTACTACAACCTGATTTTCTCCCAGGGCATCGCCCATTATTTGCAATGCTGCAAGGACGCGGGTGTGGACGGCATTCTCACCTTGGATTGCCCGCCCGAGGAAGCCGGAGAACTCCTCGCCGCCAGCCGGGCCATCGGCCTCGCCAACATTTTCATCGTCGCCCCAACCACTCCGCCCGAGCGCGTGGAGCGCATCGCCCGCGACGCCTCCGGATTCATTTATTATGTCTCCCGCGAAGGCGTGACCGGCGAACGCAGCGACTTGGTCGCCAACCTCGCCGAATCCGTCGCCGCGATCAAACAGCACACCCATCTGCCGGTCGCGGTGGGCTTCGGCATCTCCACGCCGGAGCAGGTAACTGCCGTGGGAAAAGTCGCCGACGGCGTAATTGTCGGCAGCGCGCTGGTCAATGTGATCGCCGCCCATGCGGAGCACCCGGAGGAAATTTCCGCCGCGCTGGGGGAAAAGGCGCGCCACCTGATCGGCGGCCTGCGCTAGGCGGCAGGCGATTCCGGCACGTTTCCTTCTTCTCTGCCGGAACAAAATCCCCCGCCATTTCCTCCTTCCATGTTCTCCTGGGCCCGTTCGTATCCGGCACTCAACGACGCACAAACAGCCACCGGCTTGCGCGAGTTCTTCAAGGACGGGCTGGCCTTTCAGATTTTTTACACCCTCACCACCGCGCCACTCTTCGTGGCCTTCGCCCGGCTGATCCAGCCCAGCGACTTTTTTCTCGGTCTGCTGGTGGCCGTTCCGCCCGCCTGCCAGTTGCTCCAGCCGCTGGCCGTTTTTCTGGTGAATCGTCTGCGCAATCGCAAGTTGATCGTGGTTTTCGGCTCCCTGGCCGGCCGACTGCCTTGGCTGTTCATTCCGCTCATTCCTCTTCTGCCCAGCGTGCCTTTGCAAATGGGGGTGCTGCTACTCTCCCAGGTTTGGTGCTACGCATTTTACAACGTGGCCGGTTGCGCAATGAACACCTGGGCCCGCGATTTCGTCCCGGAGGAAATGATTGGCACCTACTTTGGCCGCCGCTTCGCTTGGTCCACCACCGCGGGCGCGTTCACCTTGGTTGGCGCGTTGTTTTTGCTGCCCAAAGAAACCGCCGCGCCTGCGGCACAATTTTCCATTTTTGGCGGCTGTTTTGTCGTCGCAGCACTGCTCGGCCTGCTCAGCTGCCGCTTCTTGGCGCGCATTCCCGAGCCGCATTACTCCCCAGCACCCGCGCCTTCTTTTCTCCATCAATTGAGCGGCCCGCTCCGCTCGGCACAATTCCGCCGCGTGCTGGGCTTCACCGTAGTCTGGCAAATGGCCTTCGGGATGTCCTGGCAGTTTTACACCAAACACATGCTGGACAACTTGCAGCTGCCCCTGTCGCTGGTCACCGTGGTGACCGTCCTCAGCATGCTGCTCAACGCCTTCTTTTATCCGCTCTGGGGGAACATTGCCGATCGCATCGGCAATGTTTCTGTGCTCGCGCTTACCATCCCGCTCCACCTCGCCGGGCTATTGCTCTGGCAAACTGGTGCCATCTGGCAAACCCCGGCCTTCAACCTCGGACTGGCCGGGCTGGTTTTCCTCCTTGGCGGAATCGCCTTCGCCGGCAACCAACTCTGCGTCTTCAGTCTCGTGCTCAAAGCCGCTCCCAAGGGCAGCGCCGCGCCCTTTTTTGCCTGCAACGCTTTTTTAATGGGAATCGTCGCCGCGATCAGTCCGGTGCTCGGCGGACTGATCGCCGACCGGGCGGACGCCAAGGGAATTTTCGCCAACGACACTCCGCATCTGTTTCTGGGGCTTCCAGGGCTCAACCAGACCTTTCTCGCCGCCTTTCTCCTTGGGCTTGTCGCCATTTTTCTCCTTCTTCGTCTTCCGCGCAATTCTCAGTCGGAGAAATGCATCGTTTAACGCAAACGTGATATGAAAATTTTGAGATCCGGCACACCGGAAAATTTCCTCGGGCAAAATCCCTCCGCCACCGTTTCACACTTCTCACAACTTGACCTAGATAATTCTCCACAAGCATCCTCAGAAAACCATTTCAGGACATGAAAGGTATGAGCAAAAATTTTCACCACACTGCCTGATCCTTATTCAATTCCTCAAAAACGCCGGAACAAAAGGTTTTCATTGCGAAAACCGTCAACCGCGTGATTCTATCCTCCTGTTTCGCACCGATCCTTTGCACGCTTTTGTCGGCGCGACCCAACAGACTCATGTTTAACGACGCTTTCTTTGCGCCATATTTCGCGGTCTCTCCGACCTTTATCCGCCCGATGCCTCGGCAGGGTGAGCCAATTTTCTTTTCCTTCCCTGTTTGGTCCGTGGAATGCTTTTCCTCCCCGTTGCGGGAGACCCAACCATCCCTTTTTCATGAACAACACCGATCCCTCCATGCTCGATGAAACATCCCTGCGGGAACTCGCCCACCTGCGCCTCGCCACGCTTGGCGAATCCTATCCTGGAGAAAACGCCGCTGACGGAGTCATTCCCTCCGCCAAGCCGCTGTTGGAACAATTTCGCGAACAGGAACGCCTGCTGATCAACTATCAGGCACCCGTGGATCGCCGCATCCAGACTTTCATCAACGACTACCTTTCCGTTGACGGTCTGCCCTCGCCCCACCTGCCCCGCGCCTCGCTGGTGCTCGACCGCCCCGGCCTAAGCCGCATTCTCTCCCTGCCACACGACCGCGACTACTTCGAATCCTCCATCCTCAAGTCCTACCGGATCAAGCAGGGCGTCCTGCACAACCCGATCAACGACCGCCGCACCACCGCTGGAGTGTTCCATGTCGCCGAAGGAGGCCTGCCCATCGCCGCCGACAAGACCGCCGTGCCCAAGGAAGTTTTCGCCAATCTCCTTGCCGAGGCGCTCAATCCGCCCGAGGAGTTCATGACTCTTCCCTACACGTCCACACTGGAAAAACCCGCCGCCCTCTGGGTCTCTCTCCTGCTCCGCCCGATCGTGGTACCGGGCGTCCCTGGCTTCACCCACGAGCGCAGCTCGGAAATCCGTTTCTTCGCGCCGGGCTCGCTCATCTGCAATCTCGACTTCGTCGAAGGCATCTTCGGCAACGCAGGCAACCCTTACCTCTCCGCCAATGACGCCGCGCTCGACCCGCTCCACTGGACTGGACACACCGGTTGCATCATTCTCGCACCGCACCTCATCCACCTGAAGAAAAAGAACCTCGGACTGCCCCACATCTCCCAGGCCACCGAACGTCAGAAGGCCCAGGGCGTGTATTGGGAAAACGAGGACGAATGCTACAACAACGGCAGCGCCTTCAAAATCACCGCCCGCGACGCCCGTGGGGTAATGGTCACCATTATCGCCGACAATTATTTCGGCTACTGCAAAAAAGAGGTCAAAACCCAGATCAGTTTCTCCGCCAACCTGCACGGTCTGGCCGAAGAGGAACACGCCGGCGGCGCCATCGCCCGCTCCACCAATGATCTCGGCGAGGACTTCGACGACGCCAAGATCAACACCGAAGGCCACACCCTCGCCGAGGTGTTGAAGAACAATCCCGACCTGATGACCCTCCAGCCCGAGGGCTACGGCATCGACAAGAATTTCCCCAATATCTACTATCTCCCCGAGGGTTCCAAGTTCTCCATCGACGACCAGCGCATCACTTGGACCAACCCGCAGGGACAGGACGCCGCCATTCTTCTCCAGCCGGGCATTTTCTACACTCTGCCTTCTGGCTATCAGGTGCGGATGCTCCAGCCCTATGTGGGCCGGCGCTGGCGGCTTGTCGGCACCGCCGCCGAGGGCACCTTCTGCCACAAACCCTGCACCGTTTCCGGCGGAGGAAAATCCGAAATCTCCAAATCCATTGCCGACGCCATCATCGGCGGCCCGGTTTTCATCGCCGACTCGAAAAAAGACTTTGACGCGCTCGACGCAATTTTCGCCCGCGACTACTCCGATCGCTTCGCCGACCCGGCCAAGCGCGGCAAAGACCAGCGCACCATCCTCAGCATCGAACGCACTCTCGGCTCCGTCATCAAACTCCTCACCCAGTCCCAGGACTACACCGCGGAATACAACAACTGGCTCGCCAGCATCCCGCCCTACCTCAAGGAACTGGTCTTTGTCATCAAACGCTACTACCGCCCAAGCTGGGGCAACGACTGGCGCTCCCGCTTCAGCGTGGACATCATCAACGGCGTCCCCGGCAACGAGCTAAAATACCGCAAGCAACGCTTGCTCACACAGTATCTGCGCATCGGTTATCTCAACGACGGATCCTGGCGCACCTTTGGCCTGCGCAAGGATTTCTTCCCCGCTGAAAAACTCCAGATGGAGGACGACATTTCCGCCTCGGTGGTGGTGCCGCTGCACGCACTCAAGGGCCTGCCCAAAATGGCCCGCAAAGCCGCCGCGCTCAAGTTTGTCGACAACTGCGAAAACCTTCTTTTTCAGCGTCCCGACGAGGCGGTCAATCGCGGTTACGACAAGCAAACTGAGCTGGATATGGCCCAGCCCGGCTGCTTCATCTCGAACTACGAGCCCCTCACCCATGACGATGCCAAGAAAATGGTCGAGGACGTCATCCGCTTCAGCCAGTTCACCAAGCCGATGAAGGACCTGATCGGCGGCTTCGCCAGCGAGACCTCGCCCGACTACGTGGTTTCCTCCGCCAATCCACGTCTGGTTGACGGCAAGCCGAGCAAAAACCCACGCTACCTCCAGGTGCGTCAGGACATTGTCAATCCGGTCGTCCACTACATCACCGAGCTGAGCGCCCGCCTCAACCGCCGCCTTCCGGACAACGAAAAGGTGCTCTTCCCGGTTAACTCCGGGCTCGCCGGCCGCCGCAACAACGGCCCGGAAAAGGGTGTCCGCCCGCTTTCCGCCTACGGTGCCATTCACTACTTCGAGCTGCCCGAGCTGTTCATGGACTTCATCACGTCCATGACCGGAAAGTCTCCCTCCACTACCGGCGCAGGCTCCGAGGGTGCGCTCACCAAGGGGCCTTTCAATGCGGTACCCACGGTGGTCGACCTGAACAACGCCCTCGTCTCCTACATCCTCACCGGCTATGATGGCTTTGTGTCTTCCGCCGGAGTCGTCGGCCCGAAAGTCCGGGTCGATCACGACATTTCCCTCCTCATCCCCGAAGTGTGGAGCCGAATGCGCCCGGAGGAACGCGAGCCGCGCTGGCTGATCGAAAACGGTTATCTGGAGCGCTGCCCGGACTTCGAGTTCAACGGCAAAACTTACCCCGGAAGCCGCCTCGGCTACCGCATCACCCAGTCCTTCGCGATTCACTTCTTTGGCCGCGTTTTTGTGAATCCTGACGTGGTGCTAATGAACGACATGCTCAAGCCCGAGGCCCAGGATCCGGCGATCTATGCCGAGAGCTATGATACCATCCTCGCCACCGACCAGCGCGTCGCCCAGTCCTACTTCGACGACAACACGATCGAGGGTGCCAGCCCGCCGCTCCAGGCCCTGCTGCACATCATGGCCAAGGGAAATTACCAAGGCAAAAAGTTGGACGACCCATCCATCCGTCAACTCTTCACCCGTGAGAGCCTGCTTTCCAGCGAATGGTACCTCGACCGGATCAAGGCCCGCCAGAAGGTGGAAACCCAGCACCTCTCCCAGGGTATCGCCTACCTCGAAGCCTTCCTGCAAAAGGAGGAATACTCCCGCGTGGCCCAATCCTTGGGCATCGCGGATCGCCTCGCTGACCTCAAGACCGAACTCGCCATGGTGCAAGCGCAGGATTATCTGGAATTCCTCAACGGCTCCTTGGGCACGGACCCTTGGTTCTTCACATTGAAAAACAAATAGGCGTTCCGCTTCATTGAGTTTGCCACGCCGCGGGGGAAATCCTCGCGGCTTTTTTCTGCCCGCACACCAGCAGCTATCCATGCGCAAAGGAAACCACGTCCACCCACTCCACGCCAGCGTCCACCAGTGCCGCCGCGCACGCGTTGAGTGTCGCCCCGGTGGTGAAAACATCGTCCAGTATCACATGCCGTCGCCCGTTCTCCAACGCCACCCGCGGCTGAACGACAAAAGCCCGGCGCATGTTTTTCGCCCTCTCCCGCCGATTCAGCTTCGTTTGCGTGCCTGTGTCCCGCCGTCTCGCCAACAAATCCACCACCCTCACACTTGGAGCCTGCCGCGCCAGCTCCTCTGCCAGCAACACCGCTTGGTTGTATCCCCGCTCCCGCAGTCGGGAGTGAAACAATGGCACCGGCACTACCATCGCATCGGCCAAAAAATCCCTCATCCCCGGCGTCTCCAGCATCAGTCGCGCCATGTCCTCCACCAAATACACCCCCTGCCGGTATTTCAAAACATGCACCATTCGCCGCACCGCCCCCTGCGCCACCAATGCCGTACGCCCCTGCCTGAAGACCGGACCTATTTCGCTGGTTGGCGTGTAAGTCTGCGCGCCAGCTTCATCCGCGCATACTGGCAACCCGTAGGCATCGCAAAGAAAAGGCCGGAATCGCCTCAGTCGGACCAATCCCTCCCGCGAAACATAGCGCCACGGATCATTTTCCACCGGCTCGCCCGTCACCACGCAATCCCGAGGGAAAACCACGTCCAGCCCCGTCCGCCACAGGGAACGCCAGCCTCGTCGCATCCGGTCCGCTGCATCCATAGGCCCGCACCATGAGCAGTCTCCCCTTTTTTGCAAAAAAACCCGGCATCCCTGTCGCCAGATCCATCATTTTCCTCCGAGGATTAGTCCCGCTTGGCACAGGAAAAGCATTTGCAACAAAACCCGTTTTTTATATCCGACCTCAATGGATTTTAATTTCGAAACCTGCCCTGACCGAACTGAGACCGACAGCACCAAGTGGCACCGCTACGCGGGCCGTGATGTCCTCCCCGCCTGGGTCGCCGACATGGATTTTTCCACGGCACCAGCCATTGTCGAAGCGCTAAAAAAACGCATCGAACACGGCGTTTTCGGCTACCCAACGCCCCGTCCCCAGACCTTCGACGCCATCGTCAATTATCTGGCCCGTGAACACGGCTGGCAAATCGACCCCGACTGGATCGTTTTCCTGCCCGCCCTCGTCGCCGGGATCAATGCTTCCATCCGCGCCGTCGGCCAGCCAGGCGATTCTGTGATGGTGCCGATTCCCGCTTATCCGCCCTTCCTGAGCGCGCCGGTCAACTCCACCCGCATCGCCAAGCGCGTGCCCATGATTTTGCAAAACGGCAACTGGCAGTTCGATCTCCCCGCGCTGGAAGCCGCCACCACTCCCGACGCCAAAATTTTCCTCCTCTGCAGTCCTTACAACCCGCTGGGTCGGGTTTTCACCCGCGAGGAATTGCTGTCCGTCACCGATTACTGCACCCGGCACAATCTGGTGATTTGCTCCGACGAAATTCATTGCGACATCGTTCACAATTCCGGTTCCCGGCACATTCCCACCGCCTCGCTCAGTCCCGAAATCGCCCAACGCACCATCACCCTGCTCTCGGCCAGCAAAACTTACAACATCCCGGGACTCACCTGCGGCTATGCGGTCATTCCCAACGCCGATTTGCGCACGCGCTTCCGCCGCGTCATCGCGGGCATCGCCACCGATGTGAACATCTTCGGCTACCTCGGCATGGAAACCGCCTATAACGAGGGTGGAGAGTGGCACCGGGCCTGCCTCGATTACCTCCGCGGCAATCTGGACCTGATCTGTGAAAAGGTCCGCACCATGCCCGGCGTCACCCTACACCAGCGCCCGCAGGCCACCTATCTCGCTTGGCTTGACGTGCGGGAATTAAATCTGGAGAACCCCTACGCCGCTTTTGAACAAGGTGGGGTCGGTTTGGGCGACGGTGCAGATTTCGGCACCCCGGGATTCGTCCGGCTCAACTTCGGCTGCCCGCGCGAACGCCTGCGCGAAATCCTCCGCCGCATTGGTGCCGTGGCGGAACAACACCAGCCCGCCGACTGAATTTTCTTCGCAGAAAATTTCCTCCACAAAAAAACGCGGGCCGGTTTTCGGTCCGCGTTTTTAACAATTCTGCCACCGGATCAAACCAGCATCAGCGTCGGAGTCTCCAGAATTTCCTTCAAGGCTTGGAGGAATTTCGCCCCGTCCGCACCATCCACCACCCGGTGATCGACAGACAGGCCAATGCTCATCCGGTGCCCGACCACGATCTCGTTCCGCTCGTTCACCACCGGTTTCTTGAAGGTGGCACCGACGCTGAGAATTGCCGCGTTGGGCATGTTGATGATGCCAAAAAATCCGCTAATGCCAAACATCCCGAGGTTCGTCACCGTGAAGGTGCTCCCCGACATTTCGTTCGGCGTCAGTTTTTTCTTCCGCGCCTTGCCGATCAATTCCTTCGCCTCCGTGGCAATTTGCCGCAGCGACTTTGCCTGCGCGTCGCGGATCACCGGCGTCACCAGCCCGTCCTCGATCGCCACACCAAACGCCAGCTGCACACTGCCGTTTTGCTTGATGGTGTCGCCGTTCCATGCGTTGTTCACCACCGGTACCCGGCGCAGCGCCTCCGCAGTGGCGCGAAGAATTAGATCATTCACGGTAAATTTAATACCGCCCTGCTCCGGAGAAAGCTCCGCCAGCTTGCTGTTCAGCGATTCGCGCAAATCCGCCAGCGGTTTGGCATCGACCTCGATTTCCAGGTAGAAATGCGGCACCGTGGTCTTCGACTCCAATAAACGGCGGGCAATCACCGCACGCATGGTCGAGACTGGCAAAACCTTGTCCTCTTGAATGCCCGCTCCGGAAAAAACCGGAGCCAGTGCCGCGGTAGCTGCAACAGACGGCTTCGCTGCCGGCTTTCCTTCGGCGGACAGCACATCCGACTTCACAATCCGTCCTCCAGGACCAGTGCCGCTCACGGCGGAAAGATCGACACCTTTTTCCTCCGCGATTTTCTTCGCCAGCGGCGAAGCCTTGATCCGACCGTCCGCCGTCAAAGATGCCACCGCGCCGCCTTGCGGGATGCAGGGCACGGGGTTGCTCTCGGGTATCGGGGCCGCCATGGCAATCGCGCTTTGCTCGCCAAACGCCGTCTTGGTCGGCTCGGAAGGAGTCGGCGCGGCGGCGGATGGAGCAGCCCCGATCTCCGGAGCGGGTTCCCCTGCCTTGCCCACTGCGTAAATCGGCTGCCCTACCGGCAATTGGGCTCCGTCCGGCGCATAGCGTTTAAGCAGGACACCGTCCGCGGCGGTGTGCTGCACCTCCATCGTCGCCTTGTCGGTTTCGACTTCGCAGACGATGTCGCCAAACTTGAGAGCATCGCCCTCCTTGGCGTTCCACTTGACGAGGGTTCCGACCGTCATCGTGTCGGAGAGTTTGGGCATGTCGATGATTTCAGCCATGGGGAAAAATGAGTTGTTGTTAGCGGAGCACTTCCAGCGCTGCCGCGATCACCCGGTCCGGGTTGGGAATCTGCACGTCCTCAAGTTTTTTGCAGTAAATTTGCGGCGCGTCGATCGAGGAAACCCGTCCAATTGGCGCATCGAGATAGTCAAACGCCTTGCTCTGAATCAGGTAGGCGATTTGCGCGTCCACGCCGCAAAAAGGCTTGTTTTCCTCAACCAGCAAAACTCGGTTGGTTTTCCGCACCGACTCCAGAATTGTCTCCTCATCAAGCGGGCGAATGGAGCGCAAGTCCACCACTTCCGCCTGAATATTTTGCTCCGATGCCAGACGTTCCGCCGCCTTGAGCGCGGTGATCGTCGCACGTCCGTGCGCCACGATAGTCAGGTCGGTGCCCGCACGTTTCACTTCGGCCAAACCGATCGGGACGATGTAATCCTCCTCCGGTACCTCGCCCCGGTCGTTATAGAGAATCGTGTTCTCCATCACATAAACCGGATCGTTGTCGCGAATCGCGGCCTTCATCAAGCCCTTGGCGTCATAGGGCGTGGCCGGGCAAACCACCTTGATACCGGGATGGTTGGCAATGATGTTCTCCGGAGTGTGCGAGTGCGTGGCACCCACGTTGGTGCCACCGTTGGCTGGGCCGCGGATCACAATCGGGACATTGATCTGGCCACCGCTCATGTAGCGGATGTTCGCCGCGTTGTTGATCACCTGGTCGAAGGCCACATAGGAGAAACTCCAAAACATCAGCTCCATCACCGGGCGGATGCCCAACATCGACGCGCCGATCCCAAGGCCAATGAACCCCGCCTCCGAAATGGGTGTGTCCACCACGCGCTTTGGGCCGAACTCGGCCAGCAGACCCTCGGTCACCTTGTAGGCACCGTTAAACTGGGCAACCTCCTCGCCCATAATGACGACGTTTTCGTCGCGCTGGAGTTCCTCGCGCATCGCCGCGCGCAGTGCTTCACGATAGGAAATAACAGGCATTGAAAAACTTATTTAGAGATTAAGAGATCCGTCTCAGCCAAAAACAATCGTGCCGCGTCCGGATGTTTCCGCGCCCCGATTGTCCTCCTCCCAGTAAATATCCTGGGTAATCGTCTCCACTCCGGGGAACGGGGAATCATCCGCAAACTTCGCCGCCGCATCGGCCTCGGCTTGCGCCTCGGCATTGATTTGCTCCGCGACCTCCTTGGTCAGCACCCCTTCTTGTAGGAGCTGTTTTTCCCACAGGATGATCGGATCCCGCTTTTCCCGATATTCCTTGATCTCGTCCTTTTGCCGGTAGGTCTTGTCGGGATCGGCCATCGAGTGTCCGAAATAACGATAGGTGAAAATTTCCATGACCGTGGGCTTATTTTCCTCGTGCGCCCGGCGCACCGCATCCGCCGTCGCCGCCCGCACTGCGTACAGGTCGTGCCCATTGACCAGTTCCCAAGCCATGCCGTAGCCCTCGGCGCGTTGCGCCAGCGAGCCGGCCAGCGCGGAGGAGCGCGCCTGACTGGTGCCCATCGAATAACCGTTGTTTTCGATGATAAAAATCACCGGCAAATCCCACAGTGAGGCAAGATTGAATGCCTCGTGCACCGCGCCCTGATTCACCGCCCCGTCGCCCATGTAACAGAGGCAGCATCCTTTTTTCCCGGCATACTTAAGCGCGTAGGCAATGCCCGATCCCAACGGAGCCTGGCCGCCGACGATGCCGTGCCCGCCCCAGAAATTTTTGTCCGGCGCAAAATAATGCATCGACCCGCCCTTTCCTTTCGAGCAACCGGTCAGTTTGCCAGTCAACTCCGCCATGCACTCATTCATCCCCATCCCGACCATCAAAGCGTGCCCGTGGTCGCGATAACCGGTGATGACATGATCATCCGGCCCCAGCACTGAAATTGTTCCAGCCGCCACGGCTTCCTGCCCCACATACAGATGGAGAAATCCACCAATTTTCCCCTGCTGATAAACCCGGATCGAACGTTGCTCAAAATGCCGGATACGCACCATCTGCCGATACAAGCGCACTTTTTCCTCCGCACCCAGCCCCTGATTGACCGGGTGCTTTTCCGGTGCGTTGGCCGGTAGTTCCTCCTTCAAGGATTCCGGATGCGTGACGGCTTTGGTGTTTTTCGGAGCAGGCATGCGGGGAGAGGTTAAACGGCTTTCCTCAAGGTCAAATGCCGGAGCCCTTTTCCTCCCCGCTTCCGAGTGTAAAATTCAAAGAAAAATAAATTGCCGACCGTCCGCTAATTGCCTTGCTCCTTTGCCGCAAAGTCCCTTTTTCGTTCAACGCAAATGACCTTGAATCCGGATAGTTCTGCTCAACAAACCCGCGTTCTTACCGTTCAGAACAAAATGGGTATCCATGCACGCCCGGCCGCGATGATTGTTCGTATCTCGAACAAATTCCCCAGCGTCGACCTTCAGGTGGCCAAGGACGACGAGCAGGTGAACGGGAAAAGCATCATGGGGCTGATGATGCTCGCCGCTGGCAGCGGCTCCAAGCTGCGTTTCATCGCCACCGGTGACCAGTCTGGAAAATTGCTCGACGAGCTGGAGGCGCTATTTGCCCGCAAGTTCGACGAGGTTTGAACGTACCATCCAATTTCTCCACACTCCCCAAGCATTTTGCTGCGGGGATTTTTTTTGCCCAACACACCCGCAGTTTCCGCAGAGGAAGCCCTTTCCTCCATGCAAAAAATCACCCCGCGTGTTGCCGCAGTCGTTTGCGCAACACCCGCCAACGCTCCGGCTCCGGTGCGGCAAAAACCGCCTCGCCGATCCTTCGCGCGTCCACCGTGCTCAGACGCAAACACAATCCCTCCGTCAACGGTTTTGCTTCGCCCTTGTTCAGACGCCGATGTGGCAGCAGCTCCGTCAACAAAATATCTTTCCCCCGAGCATACAACGTCTCCCCGACGATGCGCAACCCCAACTCCGCTGCATGCAGCCGTACCTGATGCCAGCGGGGGAAATTCGTCCGCGCCTCCCACCAGCTCCAGCGACCACACCGCGCACGCCGGGTAAAAACCGTCCGGCTCTTTTTCCCCGTCCCTTGCGAAATCAGCGCCCGCGCCTCGCTCAGATGCGTCGCCACCGGCAGTTCGCAAGCCATTTCCTCCGCGCCCGCCTCTCCCTCCGCCAGCAGCTCAAAGGAAAATTCCAGCAATTCCGACCCGAATGCGTTGCGCCAGCGCTCCGCTTTTTCGCCGCGCTCCGCCAGCAGTCCGGCCCCAGCCAACTCCTTTTCCAGCGGCCAGACCGACACAGGATGGCTCACCCCACAGCGCACCATCTCCGGTTTTTCCTGCGCCAACTGCGCACGCACCGCGTCACACACTCCCGCGCCCTCCTCGTATTTGCTCCGCTCCCACACCACCCCCGCCAGCTTTTCCAAAACAAAAAAGCCCGCACCGGACGCCGGCACCGCCAGTCGCACTGGTTCCGGCCCCAGCAAGGGAGGAGGAAAACCGAGAAATGACGGAACGTCGGACATCGGGTTGTCATAAAAAAAAACCCGGCCACTGGGAGCCGGGTTTTTTGGGGAAAAACGTTGTTACTTCGCTGCGACCGCGCTCTTGGCCAGCTTGGACTTCACGCGGTTGGCCTTGTTCTTGTGGATCACACCCGTCTTGATTGCCTTGTCGTAAGCCGAGGCAGTCTTCGCCGAAAGCTCCGCCACCTTCGCGGCATCGCCACTCTTCACGGCAGCAGCCGTAGACTTGGAGAGCGTCTTCAAACGGCTCTTCACAGCTTTGTTGGCAACGGTGCGTTTCGTTGCCTTGCGAATATTTTTTTGAGCAGACTTGGTATTGGCCATGCGGAAATTGGTTGTGAGCGTCTGTGGATGAACGAGCAGCGGGAACTGTCAACGCAGAAAATGCTTCTTCGTTCCAGCTCCCTCACTTATTCGCCACAGCGGCGTCACTCGCCGCCAAATGCCGGGTGATAATTTCCACAATCCGTGCCCGATCCCCGGCCAGCGTTGCTCCCGGCAGATTAAAGCCGGCCGCCAGCGCATGCCCACCGCCATTGAGCAGCTTTGCCAGTTGATCGAGCCGGAAACGCGTTTCCTTCGCCCGCAAACTACCCTTCACGCCATCCTCCATTTCCTCCAACAGCACGGCCACGTCCACTCCCTCGATGCAACGCGGGTAATCCACCAAGCCCTCAGTGTCTTCCCGGCTCGTGCCGGTCGCGGCAAAGGTACCTTGGGGAATTTCTCCGAGGCAAATGCGTCCGCCAGCATGCAGATGCAATGATGCCAAAAACCGCTGCAACAACTCGATCCGTCCGAAACTGTCATGCTCATAAAGCGCGTCGGTGGTCTGCCGGGGAGACGCTCCAAGGCGAACCAGCTCCGCGGCTATTTCCAGCACCTCCGCCGTGGTCGAGGGATATTTGAACTGTCCGGTGTCGGTGACGATTCCGACATACAGAGCCTGGGCAGTCCTCGCATCGATCTCCAGCGCGTTGTCCAGAGCGAACGCCGCCAACATGTGGCAGGCTGCCGCAGTATCGGGCAACACGATGTTTTCCTCCGCGTACAGCGTGTTGGAAATGTGATGGTCGATGTTTCCGGCAATACGGGGAAACATCGCCAACAATTCCCTTCCCACTCTGGTCACGTCCGCACAATCCACACACACCGCCACCTGCCCGTCCCAACAAAAATCCTTTTCCTCGAAAAAGGGCGTGTCGCCAACAAAGGAGCGCAAGTTCGCTGGAACCGCATGGTGGTTCACGCACACCGCCTCCGCGCCCGCCGTGCGCAACAAGCGGCACAACGCCACTTGGGAACCAATGCAGTCACCGTCCGGCCGCATGTGTCCGAGAACCGCGACTTTCGCGCCGGACAATTGCCCCAGCAACGCCCAAAAGCGCGCCGATTCCTCTGGAAAATAAAGTTCAGCCATGTTCCCCGGCAGGGAGAAGCCCGCCGGACAAATGGCAAATAGAAAAGCAAGCTGCGGACTGCTACGCCTTCAACAGCGCAATCACCTCGCCCAACGTTTCCTTCGAGGGCGCGCTCATCAGGCTGATTTGCAGCCAGTTTCTTTCCCGTAGGTAATTGCTGCGGTAACTCAGCACATAACCAGCCTCCTCCAGCTCCAACCCGGTCTCCCAAGCGTTTTTCCCGCCACGCGGCACCAGCGTCATCACCGCCGGGCACGCGTGCGGCCCTTCCGCCAAAATCTCAAACCGGCTACCCGCCAGCGAATCCCGCAAGAACCGGTTCAGCGCCGCGATCACTTCGAAACGCGCGGAAAAATCCTGTTCCGCCAACGAGGTTGCCAGTGCCGAAACCAGATTCGACGAATGGGTAAAGCCCACGCCGTTCTGCGTGATCCAGTATCCCAAATCCAAATACGACGGCACATCCAGCAGCTGCTCAATCTGCGCCTCGCGATGGAAAACCACCCCGAGTCCGGGATAACCGCACAGTCCCTTGCCGCTCACGGCAGTCGCCAGTTCGATCCGGCCCAGATCCACCGGGACATTTCCCAGCGCGCTGATCACATCCACCGCCGTGGTGAGCTGGCGCTCGAGGGCCATCTCCGCAATCTCGTGGAGCGGGTTCAAAATTCCGGTCGAAGTTTCATGATACACCCACCATACCCAGCCGCCAACCGGCACAGTGTCCAGCGCGTCGCGGATTGCCTCCAGCTTGAACTGCTGCCCCCAGGCAATTTCCAGAGTTTTGAACTGCATTCCCGCGCGCTTGGCCTGCCCGGCCAGCCGCTTGCCAAACTCGCCGTTCACCAGCACCAGACCCGGCGTGCTCCGGCGTCCGAGCTGCAGCGCGACAATGTCGTTGGCCAGCGTCCCCGACCCGGGGATGATCTGACAGTTTTGCGCGCCGGCCAAACGGCACAAGCCGCGTCTCGCCTCGTCCAAAATATCATGAAACAAAGCCGAGCGGTGCGAAAACGGCTGCACGCTCATCGCCGCCAGCACGCGGCTGGAAACCGTCACCGGCCCAGGCAACAGGGAAATGGTTTTCCGATGCAGCGCGGTTTCCTCTTTTTTCTTCCCCTTATTGATATCCGAAAGGGTTGTCAGCACCGTGCCCACCCTTTTCGGGCGCACAAACATCGGCTGAAACAGCGCGTCTCCCTTTCCAACCAGCGGCCCAAACGGCTCAAAGCCCAGATGCCGGTAGAGGCGCAACTGCCGGGTCGTCCCGGAGATCACCACCAAATCCCAGCCGTGGATGTGCGCCTGCTCAAAAGCGTTGTCCATCAGCATGCGCAGCACCGGGCCACTCCGGTATTCTGGTTCCACTGCCAGCAGGCGGGCTTCCACCGGATGCTCGCACTTGGGCAGGTGCACATTCAGATCCGGGAGCTTCCCGTCGAGGGAAAACGGGCGCTTGTCGCGCATGGCAAACATACCCACCACCCGGTCCCCGTCTTTGATGACGAGATAGGCGTTTTCGTTGTGGAACTTGTCCACCAGACGGCGCTCCTCGTTCGGCGCATGCTGGGGAATCTCCTCAACAAAGGTCCGGTAATTCAAACGGTGGATTTGCTCGATCTCCTCGGGGGTGTCGGCAACTTTGCAGATTAAATCAGCGACGTTCATGCGTGGCTTCTATTTTTGGCAAAAAGCGTTTTTGAAGTTAGATCGATGGGCAAATTGTATCAAAAGTACAATTACTGCGGCCAAAGCAGCAGCAAGAGCATTTTTCGACACAAGCCAGAAACAGAGGGGTTGGCCCATCAATCCACATAGGGCGCACATGAAAGCACCTTTTCGCAGCGGCAGGAAGAACAAACCTGCGAGGATCGGTCCCAGCAGTGTGAACGGATAAAGCCAGCAAAGGGAGCCCATTCCCAGCCAGACGCCCAGAAATGGCCCCACGCCCTTTCCTCCGCGAAAACCCAGCAACACCGGCCAGATGTGCCCGGTGATCACTGCGATGCCACAGGCCAGAAAATACGTCAGGGGTGCGCGGCCATCAAACGCCAGCCAAGGCAGATTCACCGCACAGGCCGCCTTCAAAATATCCAGGGCCAGCACCACATAAAACCACCACCTTCCCAGTGCCCTCGCGGTGTTCGTGGCTCCCGTGCCGCCGCTGCCCTGCTGGCGCACGTCGCCACCCCGCCGCAAACGGACCAGCAGCCAGCCCGGCGAAATGTTGCCAACAAGGTAGGCGATGGCCAAAATAACAACAAGGGTGACATCCATATGTGCGCCAAGGCATTTAGCGGGAGAAGAAAAATTACCAACAAAAAACCGATGCGTTTCCGCATCGGTTTTTTGGAAAAGGAATATCCCCCGATCAGGCCAGTGCTTCCTTCGCCTTCTTCACAATCGCTTCGAAAGCGGCGGTGTCATGGATGGCCAGTTCGCTCAAATTTTTGCGGTCGATGGTAATGTTGGCTTTTTTCAAGCCCTGGATCAACCGGCTGTAGCTGATTTTCAGCGGGCGACAGGCGGCGTTCAGACGCACAATCCAAAGCTGGCGAAATTCGCGCTTCTTGGTGCGGCGGTGCTTGTAGGCAAACTTTTCGGCGCGCTCCACGGCCTCGCGGGCATGCGTGAAGAGACGGGATTTGTTGCCAAAGTAACCCTTGGCGCGACGAAGCGTTCTGTTGCGGCGCGCGCGGGTGGCGGGGCCGTTGGTGACTCGAGGCATGTTTTATATTCTCCTTGGTGTTTTGGTGGTCTTCCGGGTCGCCTTAAAACTCACCCGGAACAACCGTGTTTACTCGTCTGCGGCGTCAGTGGATTAGTGGCTGAACGGCAGCGCGGCACGAATCGCGCCGACAAAGCCGTCGGCCACGGGCTTGTCCGCGCCGCTACGTCGACGAGACTTGGTGGACTTGTTGCGCAACAGGTGACGCGTTCCCGGGCTGCGGCGCATGATTTTGCCTGAACCCGTGATCTTGTACCGTTTCGCGATGGATTTCTTGGTCTTCTGCATGAGCGGAAAAGGGGCGCAAGAAACGGACTTCAGCCAGATTTGTAAAGCGTTATTTTCCCCCATTCGGGCACACTGGCTGACAAAAAGATTGAAATGCCCTTCGCCCCCCTTAGGAAAGTCTGCTCCTTTATACAAAAACACCAAAAAACTGAATGGCCATCCCCAAGAAGCCCGGCGGTTCCCGTCCGCCCTATCAAGGAAATAACAACCGCCGCAATTTTAACCGCGGCTATCAGCAGGGTCCCCGGAGAAATGATCGCATTCGCGCGCTCGAAGTGCGCGTCATCGGTCCCGATGGACAGCAAATCGGCCTCATGCAAACTCGGGATGCCATCCAGCGTGCCCAGGCACTGGGGCTTGACTTGGTGGAGGTGGCTGCCACAGCCCGCCA
>CALNBE010000054.1 GCA_937874455.1 uncultured Opitutia bacterium
CCGCCGGCCCAACCTCTAATTTTCTCTGAAAAGATGTCCTTTGAATACGAAGCTGTCATTGGTCTGGAAATTCACGTGCAGTTGAAAACGCGGAGCAAAGTCTTCGCGCCCTCGTCCTACCTTTACGGAGGCGACGTTGATCCGAAGAGCGTTGAGCCGAACACGCTGATCGACCCTGTGGTGCTGGCGCTGCCGGGCGCGTTGCCGGTGCTCAACAAGGCGGCGCTGGAACAGTCGGTGCGGTTTGGTTTGCTGGTCGGCGCGACGATTCCCCCGGTGTCGAACTGGGATCGGAAAAATTATTTCTATCCTGACAGCCCAAAAAACTACCAGCTCTCGCAAAAGGATTTTCCCATCACCATCGGCGGCGAGGTGGAGATCGAGCTGCCCGGCCCCTCCCGCAACATCATGGGCGAGCACAAGGTGATCCGCCTGAACCACGCGCATCTGGAGGAGGACGTGGGCAAGCTGAGCCACGCCGGGGCGGGCTCGCTGGTGGACTACAACCGGGCCGGCGCGCCGCTGCTGGAAATTGTCACCGAGCCGGATTTGCGTTCCTCCGAGGAGGCGGTTGCGCTGCTCAACGCCATCCGCATGCTGCTGGTCGCGGCGGGCATTGCCGACTGCGACATGGAAAAGGGGCAGATGCGTTGCGACGCCAATGTGAGCATTCGCCAACACGGCGAGACGGTGCTCAACACCCGCACGGAGATGAAAAATCTGAACTCCATTTCCGGCGTGAAAAACGCCATCGAATACGAGTTCAAACGGCAGATCCGCGAAGTGGAGGCGGGCAAAACCATCCGGCAGGAAACGCGCGGCTGGAACGCCGAGACCGGGCGCACTTATTCCCTTCGCTCGAAGGAGGACGCGCATGACTACCGCTATTTCCCCGATCCGGATTTGATGCCGGTGCAGGTGAGCGAGGCGGATCAGGCGCGGTTGGCGGCGACTCTGCCCGAGCGGCCTTACCTGCGGCAGCGGCGGTATATGGAAGAATTTGCTTTGCCCTACACCATCACCTCGGTGCTGGTGCCGGACCGGTTGCTCTGCGAATATTTCGAGGCGGCGGTGGCGGCGCATCCGGCGAATCCGCAGGGCGTGGCCAATTTGATCGTGAACGATTTGCTCCGCGAGTTGACTGCGGCGAAGAAATCCGGAGCGGAGGAAAATTCCTTTGCGGAGGAAAATGCCGCGGAGGAAGTCGCGGCGGTTTCCCTCGCGGACTGTCCGTTGAAGGCGGAGGAATTGGCCGGGCTGGTGAAGCTCACCGACGAAGGCGTGATCTCCAAGCAGCAGGCGAAGGACGTGTTTGTTGAAATGTTCCAGACCGGAAAATCGGCGGCGGCGATTGTCGATGCGAAGGGATTGCGTCAGAGCAGCGACAGCGGGGAAATTGAAAAAATCATCCGCGAAGTGCTGGCTTTGCCGAGCTCGGAGAAACCCATCGCGGAGTTCAAATCGGGCAACGAAAAGGCGATCAACTCGCTGAAAGGCCCGGTGATGAAAGCCTCCAAAGGCAAGGCTAACCCGCAGGTGGTCGATCAGGTGCTGCGCCGTCTGCTGGGGGAACTGTAAGGGTTGGGGCGCGGAGGAAATTTCCCTTGGCGGAAGCACGCGAGATGTCCGCATCGCGTTCGGGGTTGTCCGGGGCGTGCGAGCTGAGCGCGATGGGGACATCGCGCTCCACCTGCGGACGCGTGGGTTGAGCGTTGGGTGCGATTCCTAGTGCTAAGTGCGCTGGAGAGATCGCGCTCTACCTATGGGCGCGGAGGAAATTTTGGGGTCAGAAGGGGCGGTTCTCTTGGAACCATTTTTTGATTTTCTCCCAGCGGGAAACTTTGAGGCGGATTACGTTGGCGTCGGAATCGACTTCGATTTGCGCTGGGGCGTAGCCGCATTGGGCGGCGTATTCGACCAGCAGCTCGCGGAGCGTTTGGCCAGTGTTGGGGATTTGAAAGTCGTCGGAATCACGAGGGGAAATTTCCAGTCGCATGCCCAGACCTTTTTCGAGAGAGGAGCGGACTTGGCGATATATCATCGGGTTTTCCTGCTGGGGCAAAATGGGAAAGTCGAAGCGATTGGCGGGCGGCGGAGTGGCGCTGTCCAAGGACGGCAAAGGCGGAAGTTCGAAGCGCACGCGGGCGCAATCGCGAAATTGATGAAGGGTGAAATGGGAAATGTCGCCCCCGGCCTTTAGTTCGAAAATGGAGGCCGACGCGAATGTCCTGCCTTCTTCGGCGCGGACGATGGAGCCATCAGTGAGATGGACATCCACGCGGGACAAGGGGTGCGAACCGAGATCGTGGATGAATGCCAGCAAACGGGATTGGCCGATTTCGACGGTGGAAGAAAAGCGGTCCGAGGAGAGAGCTTTCCAGCCGATGCCGGATTTTTCGCCGCAATAGCGAATGTTGCCAGTGGATGCGCTGCTGGTCGCGCCGGGCTTGGCGGACAATGTGGTGGAGATAGCTTCGCCGTGATGGATGACAATGGGCAGGGTGATGGAAATCCCGACGGGGAAAACGGCAGCGTCCCAGCCATGGAAATTCGGATTCGTATAAATCACGCTTTGCTGGAGGGGGATTTCACTGGCGGTTTCGATGGGCCATTGAAAACGCCGAGATTGAATGGGCCCGCTCTGTTCGAAGAAGGCGAAGGTTTTGCAATTGTGGCCGGTTTTGCGCATTGCTTTTGCCTCTTCCGGGCTGACCTCGGCGGTTGCCCATGCGCCATTGATCAAGGAGAAGCCGCGTGGCGGTTGATTTTCTCCGGGGAAAACGACGAGTTTGCGCAGCGCGACGAAGGCACCGTCGGACAGGGTGATTTTCCCTTGCGCGTCGGCGTGGAGCAATAGGGCGCTCTGGAGATTTGGGCCGTATGACCAAGGATCGTTAGAGCGCAGGACGACATATTTGGGGTCGCTTTCGAGGTCGCAAGTGACGCCGAGGGTGTCGAGATCGCGCGGCTGCCAATGGATTTGCGGCCGGGACCAGTTGTCGAATTCTGGATTATCGCGCGTGGCGTTGACGGAGGAGAACCATTTTTCCTCCGGCGGCACATGCAACGCTTGACCGAGGAAGCCCAGCGCGAGGAGGCCGAGCAACGCCGCGGAGGAAATCAGGCAGATGCGGAGGGGGCGGGGCATGGCGGCGATTCAACTTGCGAAGTGAAAAAAGAGAAGGGGAAAACGGCAGCGCAGACGGCACGCGATGTCCGCAGCTCGCTCCACTTGCGTGCGGAGGAAATGTCGGTGCGGCGCGGTAAATGTGTCCGGCTTCTCCACTAAAAACACGCCAATGGGTAATCCGATGCCATTCGTTTGTCTGATGATTTCAATGGCGGATGCTGTTTTTCGTTGCATGAATGAAACGTCTGTTTAACTGTTTCAACGTCTTTCTTTTGTTGTGAAATCCTTCTCCCATGATGCGCAGGCACGGTGCGCACTGCGGTTTCGTGTCCAGATGCGCTATTTGTCGAAGTATTCCTCTCCGGTTCACCTTGGAGTGGCGAGGGCGGCAAGGGAATTGGGGTGGAATCTGGAATGGCGACCGTGTTTGAGCACCCGCGTTCCTTATCAGGAGAATCCGGATGGCGTGCTGCTGATCGGGTCGCAAGACGCGCATCCCGGGCGGAATTTTAAGTGTCCGACGGTGGCGCTGTATCCCCGAACAAAAGTGCTGGATGGCACGCCCACGGTGGAGATGGACTGGGCGCATGCGGGTGCGTGTGCGGCACGGCACCTGTTGTCTCTGCGGTTGCCGCAGCTGATTTTTTTGCAGAGTTCCGGCAACAGCGCGGATGGTGCGATGCTTGAGGGGGAATTTCTGGCGACCTGCCGGGCGAAGAGAGTAAGCCCTCAAGTGTGGGACAGCAGTCACATTTGGAAGGAGTGTTCGGAATTTAGTCGGCAGCATTTCTGGGAGGAAATCATTGCAAGGTTACCGACGCGCTGCGGAATTATGACCGAGGACGACCGGCTGGCCTATGTTTTGATTGAGAAGCTGCTGGCGCACGGAAGAAAAGTACCGGAGGAAGTTGCGGTGATGGGCGTGGAAAATATCGACTATATTCAGGTGCTTTCCCCGGTGCCGATCAGCACGATAGAAATGGATCGGGAGATGTCCGGCTATTTGGCGGCGCGGGCCTTGGACGCCTACATGCGCGATCCGGCACATTCACCGGCATCCCAAGTGGTGCCGTTTGGCCGGTTGCTGGAAAGGGAATCCACCTGCACTATCGACGGGGTGAGCCCTGAGGTGCGAAAGGCGTTTTTGCTGATTCGGCGGGAGTTTTCCAGTCGCCTGACCATCCGGGAAATTGCCCGGCGGTGCGGGGTCTCGGTCACCGGATTGCAGCAGAAATACCGCGATGAAACGGGAATGACCATTGCGCGCACCTTGCGGCAGCGGCGGTTGGCGGAGGCGTTGGTGCTGTTGCGGGAGACCAATCTGAAGCTGGACGCGGTGGCGATGGAAACGGGTTTTGGCAGCATTAAGAACCTGTGGCGGCTGTTCAGACAGGAGTATGGTGTGACGCCGGGGGAATGGCGGAAGGACGAGAGCAGCGCAGTGGCGGAGGGTTGAGCGCAAAGAAAAAAGCCTCCCGCGACGAACGGGAGGCGCAACACTGGCGCGGAGGAAATCGCGCGGAGTGATCAGGCCTTTTTGCGGCGACGCAGCGCTGTCAGCAAGGCCAGTCCGGCGAAGCC
>CALNBE010000055.1 GCA_937874455.1 uncultured Opitutia bacterium
CAGAAGGGGCGGCGAGGGGAGGCGCAGGAGAAATGAAAAAGGCGGTTCCGGGTGGAGCCGCCTTGGGCTGGGAAGGATGAGTTTTTATTGGCAGGCTTCGCAGGTGCCGCCGTTGAGCATGGCTTCGATGGAGCAGGCTTGTTTTTCCGCCTCGGTGTAGGAGCGTTTTTCCTCGGAGGAATTTTCTCCGGCGACGGTGCCGCGAACGGCTTTTTTCACCTGCACGGTGGCTTTCTCGATGTTGGAGGCGCCGAGGGAGCGGAGGTAGTAGGTGGTCTTGAGCCCCTTGCGCCAGGCGAGGCGGTACATGTGGGAGAGGTTTTTCAGGTCGGGGCTGCCGAGGAAAAGGTTCACCGACTGGGCTTGGTCGATCCACTTTTGGCGGACGGCGGCGGCGGAGATGAACCATTCGAACGGGATGGCGAAGGCGGTCAGGTATTTTTGCTTAATCCAAGCGGGTAGCTCCTGAATGTTTTCCAGTTCGCCGTCGAAGTATTTGAGCTGGTCGATGATGGATTGGTTCCAGAGGTTGAGCTTCTTGAGGTCGCGCACCAGGTTGGCGTTGAGCTCGATGAACTCGCCGGAGAGGTTGCTCTTCACGAAGAGGTTTTTGTAGGTCGGCTCGATGCAGGGCGAGCTGCCCATGATGTTGGAGATGGTGGCGGTCGGCGCGATGGCGAGGACGTTGGAGTTGCGCATGCCTTGGCGGGCGATTTTTTCGCGCAGCGGAGACCAGTCCATTTTTCCTCCGCGGGGGACCTCGATGGGCACGCCGCGTTCCGCTTCGAGCAGATCCACCGTGTCCTGTGGCAGAAGCCCGCGGTCCCACTTGGAACCCTTGTAGGTGGAGTAGGTGCCGTGTTCGGCGGCGAGGTCGGAGGAAGCCTCGTAGGCGTAGTAGGCGACGGCCTCCATGATTTCGTCGTTGAAATCGACGGCATCCTGGGAGGCAAAGGAAATGTCCTTGGCGTAGAGACAGTCTTGGAGGCCCATGACGCCGAGGCCGATGGGCCGGTGGCGCTGGTTGGCGGTGGCGGCGGCGGGCGTCGGGTAGAAGTTGATGTCGATCACATGATCGAGGGCGCGCACGGCGATGCGGACGGACTCGCGGAGTTTGTCGTGGTCGATGCGGCCAGTGTCATCGAGGTGGTTGTCGAGGACGATGGAGCCGAGGTTGCAGACGGCGGTTTCCTCCGCGGAAGTGTTGAGGGTGATCTCGGTGCAGAGGTTGGAGGAGTGAATGACGCCGCAATGATCCTGCGGGGAGCGGACGTTGCACGGGTCCTTGAAGGTGATCCACGGGTGGCCGGTCTCGAAGAGCATGGAGAGCATTTTCTTCCAGAGCGTGATGGCCGGAACTTTCTTGCCGAAGATTTTCCCTTGCGCGGCGAGTTGCTCGTATTCGCAGTAGCGGGCCTCGAATTTTTTGCCGTAAAGCTCGT
>CALNBE010000056.1 GCA_937874455.1 uncultured Opitutia bacterium
TGTGGTACGATAATCTGAATCTGGAAGGCAATCGTCTGACCAACCGGGAAACCGGCAGTGAAACCTCCAGTTATCAGGACGCGATTGGGACCAATGCCCGCATGAAGCAGGACAATCCGTAAAAGGTTTTTGTCGCACATCAAAAAGGCCTCCTGTTGCGGGAGGCCTTTTTTGTGGTTGGAGACGAAGAGGAGGAGGAAATTTTTCAGGATGTTGCCTCCTTCCGGGCTTTGGGACGGGGAAGCGTCAAGGACAACGCCAGCGGCAACACCGTCAAAATCGCGGCGGCGAGATAAACCCAAGTGTGGCCGTTTCCCTTGAAGTAAAGCAGGGCGGCCAGCAGTGGCCCGAAGATGCGGGCGAATGCCCCGGCTGAACGGAAGATGCCGATGTTTTTCCCCTGCTCGCTGGCGGCGGAGTAAAGGGACAGCAGCGAGGACAGACAGGCCTGCAGCAGGCCGACGGAGAGTGCGAAACAGGCCATCGCAGTGTAAAAAATCCCCTTGGCCGCGGCGGAATTCCCTTGCGTCGCGGCGACGAGGAGGAAGGACGCGATGCCGAGAAAAAGCCCGGTTTGCACCAGCACCCGCTCGCCCAACCGCGGAGCAAAACGGCGGACGATGAAGCCTTGGGCGACGATAAGGAAAATGCCATTGAAGATGAACACCCAGGCGTTGTCCTGCGGCGCGTAGTGGAATAGTCCGGCGGTGGCAAAGACCAGCACCGTCTCTGTGCCGCTGAAGGCGATGGTGAAGAGGAAATTGATCAGCACTGCGCGGCGAATACCCGGCGTTTGCACGGATTGCAGGGAAAAGAGCGAGGCATGCCGGGCGGCCCTTGCGCTGGTGCGATTTTCCTCCGGCAGGGTTTCTGCGAAATAACGCCAGGCGCAAAACCAGTTGGCTGCGGCGAGGAGAAAGGCCAGCAGGGCCGGAAAGGAAAACGGATTCAATCCCAGCGGATGCGCGGAGGAAATTCCCACCGGCGCCCATTCCCAGAGCGCGGCAAAACCGCCCAGCGCCGGGCCGATCAAAAAGGCCAGGGCAAAGGCCACGCCCACCATCGCCATGCCCTTGGAACGGGTTTTCTCGTCGGTGACATCTGCCGCCGCCGCCGTGGCAACGGAGATGTTGGCGGTGAAGGTGCCGAGAACGACCCGCGCCAGCACCACCACCCAAAACGCCCCCGCAAAAATCCAAGCAAAGTAAGCCAGCGTGGTGCCGCCGAGGGTGCAAAGCAAAACCCTTCGCCGCCCGAGGCGGTCGGAAAGCCGTCCCCACAACGGGGCGCAAAGGAATTGCAGCAGCGAGTAAATTGCGCCGAGCAAACCGCCAAACAGTGCCGCGGTGACGAGCGGGTTTTCCGTGCTTCCGCCCAGCCAGTGCGCCGCCCGGGACAACGCGCCGATCAGTGTGCCTGTTTCCCCTTCGGCGGCGAGATAGTGGGTGAGCAGTTTCGGATAGATGGGGATGATGATGCTGAATCCCAGAATATCCATGAAGACGGTGAGGAACACCAGTCCGAGGGCGCGATGACGGTGGGATGAGTCAGTGGGGGGATGGTCTGGGACGGCGGACATGTGTGAGAAAAGCGCTTAGGTTGCCCGGAGCGGGCGCGAAGTCAAAAACGGAGAAACGCATCGGACTGGAACCGGTTTCTCAGGAAAAATTTTTCCTGCGCGAAGCCGCCTGCAAAGCGGATTCGAGGACGTTTGTCATTCAGCGACGGCCTGTTTTTTGTTGCGCCGGAGGGCGGGTGGGCGCTTGGTAATGCTGCTGCCGCGTACCAAGGTGCGTGTCCGGCGGAAAACAGTTTTGCGGATCTCCGGCCGTCGCCGACCCTTCGTTTTCCTCCGCGGCCAATCATGAGCTGGATGACCACGCGGTCATGTTGCGAACCTCGCCCGGCTCCAACCGTCAACCACCACCAGAAAGGTCCCTTTCGTTCCGGTTGTTTGCATAATGGATGAAGTAAAAAGAAACCCGAGTCATTGGAGTAAAATGATGCTGCCAGCCCTGCTGGTGGCGATAAGTTGCGGGAATTCCCCCGCCCTCCGCGCGGAGGAAAAAGCGGTGGAGAACCCGGTGGCGGGCATTGTTCCTGTCACGGAGAAAACCGCGGAGGAAACGGCAACACAGCCGGAAGAAACCGGGAGCCCCGGAGGAATTGCCTGGGGGCCGTGGCGGCTGGGAGGCGCGTTGCGGGGGAATTACACTTACGGAGATTATCCCGGAACCGCCGGTCCGTCGCGGGGCAGCCGGGGCGGAAATTTTGAACTGGATACCTTCCGCCTGAATCTGGACGCGAAGTACAACGGCTGGATCAGCTCCGCCGAATACCGTTGGTATGACGGTTACAATTTTGTCCACCACCTTTGGGCGGGCTATGCGGACGAGGCCAATCGCGTGGAAATCGGCGTGACCCGCGCCCCGTTCGGCCCCGGTGACTACGGGGTTTCGCAGAGCTGGTTTTTTGACCAGCACTATTATGTTGGTTTGTCCGACGATATGGATCTGGGCGTGAAATACACGCGACAGGCGGGGGACTGGACGCTGGACGCCGCCTACTTCGCGCGGAGTGAATGGAACGGCAACGGTGCCAGCCGCGACAGCGCACGCTACAGTTATGACGTGGTCAAAACCGACACCGGGGGCTACGCGGAGGAACACCAGTTCAATCTGCGGGCGATCCACCACTGGCAGGGGGACGGCTGGAGCGTGGATGCTGGAGCCTCTGGCCGTTTTGGGTTGCTGGACGGCAGGGGCGGAGAGGAAGGGCATCATTATGCCGCCTCGCTGCACACCGTCGCCAAACACGGCAACTGGACGCTGGCCGCGCAGGCCACCCGCTACGAGTATTCGCTTTCCGATAACGCCGAACTGGTGCCGATGGGCGCCTACGATTACGCGGCCGACGTGGCGGCCAAGGCCTGGATTTTGGCCGCCTCGCTGAGTTATCACCTGGAAACGCCGGGCATCGGTTTTCTCGACTATGTGGTGCCGTATGTCGAATACAGCAGCATCATCAAGGATGAGCGCGGCTTCAACAACAGCGACTTGCTGGTGATCGGCGCGGCTTGGGCCAGCGGCGGCTGGTACATTTACACCGACGTCGCCTTTTCGGACGGAAATTTCTTCGTCGGGAACAAGGGCGATTTCGGCGCGAATGCTGACGACGGCTGGCAATACCGGATCAACATCAACCTCGGCTATTATTTCTGATGACGGAGAAGCGCGACATTCTGGAGGTGCGGAACCTGTTCAAGGTTTTCGGCTCCCGGCCCTGGGAGCAAATTCGCCCACTGCTCGAACAGGGCATGGGAAAGCCGGAAATTCTGGAACGAACCGGCTGCGTCATCGGCCTCAAGGACGTTTCCTTTGCGGTGCGCCGGGACGAAATTTTTGTGGTCATGGGACTTTCCGGCAGCGGAAAATCCACGCTGATCCGCTGCCTGAACCGGCTCGTGGAACCCACGGTGGGGCAAATCCTGCTCGATGGCGAGGATCTCACGCAAGTCGGCGCAGCGCGCCTGCGGGAAATCCGGCGGAAGAAAATCGGCATGGTTTTTCAGAAGTTCGGACTGCTGCCGCACCGCACGGTGCTGGATAACATTTCCTTTGGGCTGGAAGTGCAGGGCGTGCCGACGGTGGAGCGCCGCGCCCGGGCGCGCGAGGCGGTCAAGACCGTCGGCCTTGACGGCTACGAGGCAAGCATGCCCGGCGCGCTGAGCGGCGGGATGCAGCAGCGGGTCGGGCTGGCCCGCGCGCTGACCAACGACCCGGAAATTTTGCTGATGGACGAGGCATTTTCCGCGTTGGATCCGCTGATCCGCGTGCAGTTGCAGGACGAGCTGCTGGAGCTGCAAAAACGCGCGCACCGAACCATCATCTTCATCACGCACGACCTGGACGAAGCGCTGAAACTCGGTGACCGCATCGCAATCATGAAGGACGGCGAGGTAGTGCAGATCGACACCCCGGAAGAAATTCTCCGCAACCCGGCAAACGATTACGTCCGCAGTTTCGTGGAAAACGTGGATCGCACCAAGGTGATCACCGCGGGCTCCATTCTGAAAAAAACCGAAGGCATGATCCCGGTTTCCTATGGCCCGCACCAGGCTTTGCGGGTGATGCGGCAGCACGACTACTCGACGCTGTACGTGGTGGACCGCGACCGGCGTTTTCTCGGTTTGGTGTCGATTGACGACACGGTGGCGCGGACGAAAAAAGTGCCGATCGAAGAGGACAAGACTGACAAGCACACCGTGGAGCCGATTTTGCAGCGGGACATCCAGCCCGTGTGCGCGGACACGCCCATCGCGGAACTGCTCGATGCGGCATCGCGGAGCAAAGTTCCACTTGCGGTGACGGATGCGGACGGACGTTTCAAGGGCATTGTCACCCGACCCGCGCTGCTGGCGGCGATTGCCGGATAAACCTTTTAAAACAGGAAAGAGATGCAGATAGGAGATTACTTTGAGAAACTGGTGGAAGGGCTGAAGGAGGTCTTTCAGGGAGGATTTGACGCGATCAGCCTGACGCTGGGTTGGGTTGTGACGGGATTGAAAAACACCCTGCTGCTGTCGCCGGATCACATTTGCGCCTCGGTGGCGCTGGGCGCGGTGCTCGCGCTGGTGGCGTCACTGTGGGCGCGGCGGTTTTCTCCGCGATTGCTGGTTCCGGCGCTGCTGGGAACGGCGGTGGCTTTTGCGGCGCTGGAAACCTGGCGGCTGAGTGCTTTGACCCGGACGATCGGGCCGGAACAGGCGGCGGCACTGGGCAATGAATATCAGGCGTTGCGAACGGCACTGGCGGAGGAAAATCCGGTGCGCGCGGAGGAAATGGCGTGGTTGGAAAAAAGGCGCGACCACTTGCAGACATTGCAAACGGACGCGGCGAAGGAAGCGGCGCAGGCCGCGTCGTCCGCTGTGCGGCGGTTGAAGCGCTTTCGGAACGGCGACGCCGAGCGGGTGTTGAAAAACCTGGAGGAATTGTCGTCCGCGCTGGCGCTGGTGCCGGCAGCAGAGGAAATTCCGGTGGAAACGCGGCGGGCCGCGGCGCGACTGCTGTTGCGCTGGCGGGCGCTGGCGGCGGCGGAACCGCTCGGGCATTTTGCCCGGGATCTTGCCGCGCTGGAGACGCCGCAGGTGCGGACGCGTTTTTTGAGCCGGAGGAATTTTCAAAAACTGGACGAGTCGTTGGCGGCGGTTCGCGCCTATGCCGGAGCGGAGGAAAATCCGGCGCTGGCGGCGGCGGCCCGCCGGGGTGCGGAGGAATTGCGGGGTTTTTCCCCCGACCGTTTTTCCTGGTATGGCCCGGCGGTGGTGATCGCGGTGATGGTGCTGCTCGCCCATCTGGTGGCCGGAAAGGGCGTGGCGCTGTTCGCGTTGGCCGGATTGTGGCTGGTGGTGCAAATGCACCTGTGGGAGCCTGCGATGGAGTCGCTGGCCCTGGTGCTGGCGGCGACTGGATTTGCTTTGCTCCTCGGCATCCCGCTGGGAATTTGCGCGGCGCGCTCGGCCACGGCGGACCGCCTGTTGCGGCCGCTGCTGGATTTGATGCAGACGATGCCCGCTTTTGTTTACCTGATCCCCGCGGTGATTTTCTTCGGCCTGGGCGAGGTGCCCGGGGCGATGGCCACGCTGATTTTTTCGATGCCTCCGGCGGTGCGGCTGACCGCGCTGGGCATCCGGCAGGTGCCGGAGGAAATTGTCGAGGCGGCGCAGGCCTTTGGCGCGACCGGCCGACAGATGTTGTTCAAGGCGCAGCTTCCAATTGCGCTGCCCACGATTCTCGCCGGAGTGAACCAGACCATTATGCTTTCGCTCTCGATGGTGGTGATCGCGGGGATGATCGGCGCTGGCGGCTTGGGCAGTGTGGTGCTGAGCGGCATCACGCAAATGAAGCTGGGGCTCGGTTTTGAAGGAGGTTTGGCGGTGGTGATCCTGGCCATCTATTTGGACCGGGTCACCCAGGCGCTGGGTGCGCGGAAATGAATTTTTTCACATCATATAATCATCAACGAAAGGAGAAGAATCATGCGAAGAATTAAACAGGCATTGTTGTTGCTGCTGGCGCTGCCGGCGACCTTGGGCGCTGCGGAAAAAATCAAGATTGCCTATCCCAACTGGGCGGAAGGCGTGGCCATGACCCATTTGCTGAAGGCGGTTTTGGAAAGCGAACTGGATTGCGAAGTGACGCTTACCCAGGCCGATCCCGGCGTGATTTACGCCGCGCTGGCCAAGGGCGACCAGGATGTTTTTGTCGATGCCTGGCTGCCCTACACGCACGAAGCGTATTGGGAAAAATACGGTGAGAAATTGGAAAGCCTCGGGCCGACCTTCGGGCATGGTGTGACCGGGCTGGTGGTGCCAGCCTACATGCAGATCGATTCGATCGAGCAGCTCAACGGCCAGCGCGCGGCGCTGCAGGGGAAAATCATCGGGATTGACGCGGGGGCGGGCATTTCCGCCAACACCAAGAAGGCCATCGCGGAATACGGACTGCGCTTCGAGCAGGTGGATTCGAGCGAGGCGGCGATGCTGGCGGCACTGGCCGACGCGGTGAAAAAGAAGGAACCGATTGTCATCACCGGCTGGAAGCCGCACTGGATGTTCGAGAAGTTTGAGTTGAAGTTTCTGGAAGACCCGCGCGGTGTTTATCCCGT
>CALNBE010000057.1 GCA_937874455.1 uncultured Opitutia bacterium
AGGCGCCTTGCACCTTGGCGAAGCGTTCAAGGATGTATTTGCCGAGGTGCAAGGCGCGTTCGCGGTGTTTTTCCGCCGGGGAAATTTTCTCGGAGGAAAATGCCCAGTCGGCGGTGGCGGCGAGGGCCAGTTCGGCGTCGGCGAGCCAGGCGCAGTCGTTGAGCGTGGCGGCGGGCGGAGCGGGTTGCCCGTCGTAGGCGACGGCGGCGAAGGAGCCGTCGGCGCGGAGGAAAGTCGCCCAAAGGAAATCCGCAGTGCGGGCGGCTTCGCGGGTCCATTCCGGCTGGTCCAGCGCCCAGCCGGCGAGGGCGAGGGCGCGCACGGCGAGGGCGTTCCAGCCGAGCAAAACTTTGTCGTCGCGGGCGGGCTGGGGGCGGCGTTCGCGGGCGCGGAGCAATTTTTCGCGCAACGGACGAAGTTGCGCGCGGAGGAAAAGATCGCCGGAGGGAAAAGTGGGTGTGGAGACGCCGCGGTCGAAATTGCCTTTTTCGCCGATGCCGTAGGCGCGGCAAAATTCGGCGGCGGCGGAAGCGTCGCCCAGCGCGGAGGAAATTTCCTCCGGGGTCCAGAGATAGGTCGCGCCCTCCCGGTGATCGGTGTCGGCGTCGAGCGCGGCGGAAAACGCGCCGGAAGGCTGGCGCATGACGGTGAGCAGCCAGCGGGCGGTTTCCCCGGCGATTTCCTTTGCCAGCGGATCGTCGAGCTGGACGGCGGCGCGGGCGAAAGTTTCCAGCAGCAGCGCGTTGTCGCAGAGCATTTTTTCGAAGTGCGGCACCTGCCAGCGGGCATCGACGCAGTAGCGAAAGAAGCCGCCGCCGAGCTGGTCGCAGAGCGCGCCGCCCGCCATGGCGTGGAGGGAACGGCGGGTGACGCGGGTGATTTTCTCCGCCAGTTCGGGCTGTTGCTTTTGCGCTTGGGGAAGCAGGGCGAGGAGGAATTGGAAGACGATCGGCTGGGGAAATTTGGGCGCGGAGCCCAAGCCGCCGTGGTCGGGATCGTGGGCGGCGCAAATTTGCTCCGCGAAGGAAAACAGGTCGGGTGCGGCGGCGTTTGGCTCCGCAGGGGAAATTTCCTCCGCGCCCTCGGCATGGGCGAGGTTTTGCAGGATGGCGGCGGCGTTGTCGGCGAGTTCCTCCGGGGCGCGTTGAAAATGGTCGGCGATGCGCATGAGCAGTTGCGGCCAGGGGATGATGTTTTGGCCGCGGTCGGCGGGAGGAAAATAGGTGCCGCCGAAGAAAGGCCTTCCGTCGGGAAGGAAAAACACGTTGAGCGGCCAGCCCCCGTGGCCGAGGATCATTTGCACCGCGTCCATGCAGAGCTTGTCCACGTCGGGTCGTTCCTCGCGGTCCACTTTTACGCAGACAAAATTCCGGTTCATCAAATCGGCGATATAGGGATCGGCGAAGGATTCGCGGGCCATCACATGGCACCAGTGGCAGGTGGAATAGCCGACGGAGACGAGTAGCGGCACGTTACGCTGGCGGGCGAGAGCGAAGGCTTTTTCGCTCCACGGCAGCCAATCCACGGGCTGGTCGGCGTGTTGGCGGAGATAGAGGCTTTTTTCGTGAATGAGGGAGTTGGGCATGGCGCGGGCGCGGAGGAAATTGGGCAGGCGAAGCAAAC
>CALNBE010000058.1 GCA_937874455.1 uncultured Opitutia bacterium
AGACGTGTGCTCTTCCGATCTGGGTTTTTTCGGGGGCGACCCTTTTTCCTTTCCCTTAAAACACTGAAGGAGCCTTACCATGATGAAGAAGTTGTTATTGCTGCCGGGAGTTCTCGTTGCGTTTTCAAGCATTGTTTGGGTGTCGGCGCAGGCGGAGGGGGAAGTTTCCCCTGCTGCTGCGGCGGTTTCCCCTGCGGTGGAAGTTTCCCCTGCGGCGGCGGTGGGGCAGGCGGGGGAGAAAAAGCCCGCTGCGTCGGCGAAGCAGCCGTTGTTGACAGTTGGAGCGATGGGTCAGAATGCGCGTCCACTGGAAGCGTTGGGAAACATCCATATCCCTATGGTTGCTCCCTACACGAAGGCAACGGAGATGTCCTTTCGTCCGATGAAGGGGGAAACGGATGATGAATTGAATCGACGCAATGCGTTGCAACATCCGTGGCAGTTGTTGCGCTACATCCATGCGGAGAACGGCCAAACGCGAGGTTCCGCGCTGTGGCCGGATGTGGCCTATCGGCTTAACAGGGAAGAGATTGCGGCCAGCCTAGACCGCGATGACCGCCATCGCTTCAAGGGATGGGGTCATGGCGTTTGGGAGGATTGCCGTGACAAGAGCATTGTAAGTGGGCCTTCGACGCCGGAGAAGGTGCGGCAGTTGGCAGAACAACTCTATGTTTTTGGAGGGGGGGGGTATATTGATTGGACTTACAACCTCTCGGAAGCGGAAACCGCTGCCAATTATGACCTCTGGCATAATCTCAAGGGTCGGGATTTTGAAACTACCTTGAAGGAGCGTGATTCCAAGTATGCCACATGGCATCATATTTTCCAATCTTTGAGCTATCAAGGGGTGATACCTTCCTTTTTGAGCTTGGGACGTTCCTATGAGGAATACGGGCTGTTTGAGGAATACTTGAAGGAATATGCTGAGAAGCTGGCTTCCGGTGAGGAAGTGAAGCATGAACTGCCGAAGCCGTATGAGGTGTGGTTGGCGACGCAGCAGCAATTTCTGGAGGAGTTGAATGATGAGAACGGGGAATGGAAGGTGAATGCGCCGTTGGTGCTGCGTTATCCCTTGGCGGTGAACTATGAGATGATGGGGAACCGGAAGAAGGTGGCGAGCGAAGCGAAGCTGACATTAGTGGAAGCGGACGAAGTGCATACGGAGTGCATGAGCCGGGTGGCGCGTGGCCGGGTGGAACTGGCACGGGCGCAGAAGGAATACGTGCCCTCTGGCGAACTGGTAGCGCGAGTGAAGGAAGGGGAAGCGATCTGGAAGGGTGCTTTGAAATACGGAAGCGCACAGATCGACCCGAACAAGCCGATCATCTACGTGTGCGATGTGAACTTTGACGCGCAGCGTGAAGACATCAAGGCGGCGTATGATACCTCTGTGGTGATGGAAGAGAAGTGGAACGACGAACGGGACATGACTCAAGCGGAGGCAAACACTCTGCATCGTTACCATGCTGGCGAGGTGTTTGTGTTCCAAGGGATGGCGAGTATTCATGGTGAACTCAATGGAAGCCCGGTCAAGGTGGGGAAGTGGTATGGTCAATTCCAAGATGGTCGGATACACAAGCGTTACTGGAATGGGCAGCAGCGGGTGGATGTGACGGACTTGGGGATGTGGCCTTTGGCGGCAGCGGAGTTTGCAGCGAAGAACAAGATCACGTATATTTTTCCGAAGCCGTATGCTTACAACAAGCCGTTGATGGAAGCGCATGGGATTCAGTTGGTGGACTGCACCGAAGAAGTGTGGAAGATCGTGGATGCGTATGTGTGGCGGAAGGACAAGAACGGTGTGTCTTTCATTGCGACACCTGAGAACGGAGTGCGGCTTGCCGCCGAGAAGGGGAAGCTGGGTTTTGATGTGAGCAACGAATCAATGCTGGTCATGTATCGGTTGCAGCGTCCAGCGCCGCAAGGGGTGCAATGCGCGTTGAACGAACCTGTGCTGGACTTGGCGGGAAGTCTGGCGACGGGTGGGCATGTGGCGCGTGCGATGAAGCGTGGGCACGCGACTCGGGATGCGCTGTATCTCTTGGACAGCGTGCAGAATCCCCGTCTGACGATGGTAAACGGGAATGATCTGGCGGGGAAGGGGCTTGGGGAAAACGTGTTCCTGAAGCTGGCGATTGAAGATGGCTTGGGTAAGGAAATCCTGAAACGCTTCGACAAGGGAGAGAAGGAAGCGAAGTTGGTGAAGTGGATTACCCGTAAATGCAAATTCGAGGATGACCGCTACGGTGCGCTGATGCTCACTTGGGTAGTGGAAAATCGCACCATGTTCGAAGGCAGAGGAAGATAGGGAAAGCAGCGGAAGGCGGAGGGCGAAGGCGGGAAATCGCGGAGGAAATCGCGGAGGAAATTTAAGGAACCGCAGATGGACTCGGATAGACACGGATGACTTGTAGGGGCTTCGCAAGCGAAGCCCGCTAAAGATGCGAGGAGGAGAAAATCGGGAAGGGCGGAGGCGGGAGGAGGAAATCGCGGAAGGGAGGAGGAGCGGAAGAGGCGGAAGCTAAAGCGGCGGGAGTCGGAAAAATTTCCTTTGCTGGTATTTCCCTGATTGTCGCTCCCTATGTCCCAGTTTTTGGGTCAATAGACGAGTTCGAGGGTGCCGCCTTGGAGGATGGCGGAGTGGGCAAGTTGGAAGTCGGTGACGGGTTGGCCGTTGAGGCGGACTTCCTTGATTGGAGCGTTTTTGTCTTTTCGATTTTTGGTTTGGATGGAGAAGGTTTTGCCGTTGTCGAGGCGGAGGGTGACCTTGTCGAAGATGGGGGAGACGATTTCGTAGTATTCGGAGCCGACGGTCATCGGGTAGATGCCGATGGCGCTGAAGACATACCAGGCGCCCATGGTGCCGTCGTCCTCGTCCATTTCGGCCATGTAGCCCTTGGGGGCGTTGATGAAAGCCTTGCCGAAGTAGGGTGTTTTGAATTCCGCGTTGCCACCGTAAATGTGAGTCATGTCGGTGGTGAGGAGGCGGCGGACGATGTCCTGGGTTTTCTCCGGGGCGCCAAAGCGGTTGAAGAGGAAGGGCACGTGGATGTCGGGTTCGTTGCCTTGGTTGTAGAGGTTTTGGGCGAAGAAAGTGTCGAGTTGTTCCTGGAGTTTTTCCTTGCCGACCCATTCGATCATTTGGTCGAGGTATTGAGGGGCGGCCCAGCGGTATTGCCAGCGGGTGCCTTGGTAGAGACCGTTGCCCTTCATTTTGGTGAAGGAATCATCGATGTGCATGAATTCCTTTTTCCAGGTTTCCTCGAAGAGTTTTTCGGATTGGGCGCGGTATTGGCGGGCGTCGTCTTTTTCGCCGATGATTTCGGCGATTTGGGCGAGGGCCCAGAAGTCGTAGCTGGCTTCGAGTTTCTGGTCGGGGCTTTTGCTGGCGTAGCGTTTGGCCTCCTCTTGCATGCCGCCGTAGCCCGGGCGGAAGTCGATGTTTTTGATCCCCTTGCGGTAGGCGTCGAGAAGGAGGATCACGGTGTGCTCGGTGCGGACGGACGGGGTGGCCTCGTGGTCGGTGGACCAGTCTTTTTTCCCGGTCTGGTAGAGGTGGATGAGGGACTGGGAAATGTCGCTCATGCGGTCGGCCTCGGTGAGGACGAGCAAAGGAAATTTGGTGCGGAAGGTGTCCCAGATGGACCAGGAGCTGTAGTAGGTGAAGCCGCGGGCGGAGTAAATTTTGCCGTCGGTGCCGGTGAATTTGCCGGCGGCGGAGGTGACGTTGGCCGGGCTGTGGTAAACGCGGTAGAGGTTGGTGTAGAAGAGCACCTTGTCCTCGGAGGAAGTTTCGACGGCGATCTTGGAGAGGGTGTTTTCCCACTGGGCGTCGGCCTCGCGTTGCAGTTGTTTAAAGGATTTGCGGGCGACCAGGGTGTTTTCCTTTTTGGCGGAATCGCTATCGACGGAGGAGACGGCGATGCGGATTTCGACCGGTCGTTTGGTGCCGTTGGGGAAGAGCAGATCGGCCTTGTTGTCTTTTTCCCCCTCGATTTTGAATGGCTGGCTGGCCTTCAGGTGGAAGAAAAGTTTGTAGCTGCCGTGACCGCAAACATTGGGGGCGCGGACGAAACCCTCGGCCTCGGTGCTGGAAGTGAATTGGTAGGAAACCTCGCGGGCCTTTTCGCGGGAGGCGCCGAAGTCGATGTTCAGGCGGGCCTCGGTGCCGGGGAAAGTGTATTCCTCGATGGCGACGTTGTGGGTGGCGGTGAGTTTGACGGAGACGCCGTTGCTGAGAGTGGCCTCGTAGTAGCCGGGGGAGGCTTTTTCGGTTTTCTTGTCGATGCGGATTTCGTCCTGGAGCCGGGACGGCTTGAGGGAAAGATTGCCGCCCGCGCCGCTGCAGCCGACGCCGGAAACGCGGTTGATGGAAATGCCGCGCACCCGGGAGTCGCGGTAATTGTAGCCCGCGTGTGTCCGGTCCTGGGAGTCGGGGCAGACATTGATCATGCCAAAGGGAACGGTGGCTCCGGGCGCGACCTGTCCATGGTCGCCATCGGTGCCGATGAAGGGATTTACGTATGAGGTGACGTTTTGGGCGGCGGCTTGGGAAATGCCGAAAAAGGCCAATGTGGCGAATAGGCGAACGAGGAATTTTTTCATGCGGAGGAGGTTAAAAGAGACGAAATGTTAAACAAGAATATTGCCCCTTTGTTCTATAAAACAGAAAGGGAAAAGGCGGGAAGGCGCGGGCGGGGAGTCCGTTGCGGGGGCAAAGGAAATGGATGTGCGAAGCGGGCGGAGGAATTTCCTTCGCGGTGGAGGGTTTCCCTGGCGGAGCAGGGAAACTCAGACGGCGACTGGAGCCTTGATGGCGGGATGGGGATCGTAGCCCTCGACCTGAATGTCCTCGTAGCGGAAGGCGAAGAGATCGGACACGGCGGGGTTCAGCCGGAGGGAAGGCCGCGGGCGGGGCTGGCGGGCCAGCTGGGTCTGGACCTGTTCGAGGTGATTGGCGTAGATGTGGGCGTCGCCGAAAGTGTGGACGAAGTCGCCGACCCCGAGGCCGGTGACCTGGGCGATCATGTGGGTAAGCAGAGCGTAGCTGGCGATGTTGAACGGCACGCCGAGGAAAAGGTCGGCGCTGCGCTGGTAGAGCTGGCAGCTCAGGCGTTTGTCGGTGCTGACGTAAAACTGGAACAGCGTGTGGCAGGGCGGCAGGGCGACTTGGTCGGCCTCCTGCGGATTCCAGCCGGAAACAATGAGCCGGCGGCTGGAGGGATTGGTGCGGATGGCGTGGAGCAATTCTGCGAGCTGGTCCTTGCCGTCGCGGGCGTAGGTGCCGTCGGGTTTTTTCGTTGCGCCGAAGTTGCGCCACTGGTGACCGTAAACCGGACCCAGATCGCCCTCGGCGCGGCCAAAGCGGGCGCATTGCTCGGCGGTGGCCCATTCGTTCCAGATCGTCACCCCGCGCTCCTGCAGCCACTGGTTGTCGGTGCGGCCGGAGATAAACCAGAGCAGTTCGTGGATGATGGATTTGAGGTGGACCTTTTTGGTGGTGAGCAAAGGAAATCCCTGCCGGAGATCGAAGCGGAGCTGGGCGCCGAAAATGCCCAGAGTGCCGGTGCCGGTGCGGTCCTCGCGGCGTTCACCGTGGTCGCGCACCTGGCGGAGCAAATCAAGGTAGGCTTGCATGGGAAATTTTTTGCGGAGGAAAAATCAACCCTGGCGCCGGGCCTCCTGGCGGGCGCGTTTTTGGGCGAGGAATCCCCCGGCCTCGTGGCCGCGCTCCTTGCGCAGCAGCCAGGGCAGACCGAAGGCGGCGGTGTCGGCGGCGTTGAGCCAGGTGCTGCCGCCGACGCCGGGAATGTGGAGCAGGTGCTCGCACTTGCCCACGATCTCGGAGGAAACGCCGGTGGCGGTGTCGCCGAGCACGATGGCGGGCGGGCGGCCCGGTGCGCGGATGGGCTTGAGCTGGTCCACGCGCCGACCCCCGGGCCGGGTGAAGCCGACGATGCAGAACAGGCCCTGCAACTGGCGGAGGAGCGGCGGCAGCGGGCCCGCGTCGCAAATTTTCAACATGTCGAGTGCGCCGGCGGCGGTGCTCCAGGCGCGCTCGGCGTAAACAGCCTCGGTGGCGGAGCCGCTGAGGAGCAAATGAGTGATGCCAGTGGCGGCGGCCACGCGGGCGATGGCGCCGATTTGCAGCGGGTCGGCGATGTTTTCCAAAAAAAGCAGGGGCGTGTTGGAAGCCTGCCAGCCCGCGTAATCAGCAGGTTTGGGCAGGGCGAGCGGTGGCCGTTCGGTGGCGGCGACGATGCCGCCGTGGGCGGAGTGGCCGGCGATGCGGTCGAGTTCGCGCTCGTTGCTGGTGGAGTAGGAGAGTTTTTCCCGCGCCATCCACTGGCAGAGATCGGAGAAAGGTTTGTGCCATTCTTCGGCCAGCCAAAGCCGCTTGATCGCCTTGGGGCGCTGTTCAAAGCAGGTTTTGACCGCGGATTCCCCGCAAAGCAGCACTGGACGAAAGCTAGACTCAGCCATGAGCGCCTATCTCATGGAGGCGAGGGCGAGGCGCAAGCGCAATCAGGATGCGGGAACTCCGGCGCGGGGTTTTTGCAGGACGGGCCGGGTGAGACGCGGGCGGCTGAGGGCGTAAATGCCGTATCCGGCGAGCAGCTTGGGCATGAGCGCGCGCGGGGTTTTCCAGTCGCCGGCATGATAGCGCCGCCGGTCAACGGTGATGCCGTAGTGGAGGCAGAAGTCCTCAAAATCCTTGATGGAAACAGGATTGGCCGGGTCGCTTTGGTACCACGGATTCGGGTAAATGCTGTTGCGGATGCGGTTGCCGTAACGGAGCATGGAAAGGCGGTTGCGCCAGTGACCGTTGTTGACGAAGGCGATGGCGAGGTGTCTGCCGACGCGAAGGGATTGGAGGATGATTTCCGCCGGATTGTCGAGTTCCTGCAAAATGCGGGAGCAAACCACCCAGTCGAAACTTTGGTCGGGCAGGGTGCGGAGCAGGGAGAGAATATCACCCTGCACGACATTGACGCCGCGTTCGAGGCAGATGGCGACCTTCTGGGGGTTGCGTTCGATGCCGAAGCCGTGGACGTTTTTTTCCAGCGCGAGGCGGACCAGCAGTTCCCCGCGACCGCAGCCGAGATCAAGCACCGTGTCCCGGGTGCCAATCCACTCCAGAAAGACGGGGATGTCGGTGTCGCGTTTGATAATGGTGCGATTGAGCGACATGAAAGGAAATCAGGCGACGGAGCCGAGGAAAACGCTGATGCTGCGGTGCAGCGGCGGGGATGGCAGGAGAAAGGAATCGTGCCCGGCGTCCATTTCGACCTCGGCGTAGGAGGCGTTTTTCCCCGCGCGGAGCATGGCCAGCGCGATGTCGCGGTTTTTCTCCGGAGAGTAAAGCCAGTCGGAGGAAAAGCCGATGATCAAGGCGCGGGCGGACATGGGCGCAAAGGCGTCTTCCAGCGTGCGTCCCTCGGAGAGGTCGAAGCGATCGGAGGCTTTGGTGATGTAGAGATAGGAGTTGGCGTCGAAGCGGTTGATGAAGGAGTTGCCCTGGTAGCGGAGGTAGCTCTCGACCTGAAACTCGATGTCGAAAGGCGTGGTGGCCTCGCCCTCCGTGCGCGGACGGCGGGTGCGGCCAAATTTGCGTTCGAGACTTTGGTCGGAGAGATAAGTGATGTGGGACATCATGCGGGCTACGGCGAGGCCGACTTGCGGCCCGTGGTTTTTCGTGTAGCGACCCTGCTGCCAGCCCGGGTCCTGAAGGATCGCGCTGCGGCCGACCTCGTTGAAGGCGATGGCTTGGGTGTTTTGGCGGGCGGCGCAGGCGAGGGCGATGATGCGGGCGACTGAGTCGGGATATTCCGTGGCCCAGAGCAGCGCGTGCATGCCGCCCATGGAACCGCCGATGACGGCGTGGAGTTTTTTGATGCCCAGGTGGGAGACGAGCCGATGCTGGGCGCGCACCATGTCGCGCAGGGTCAGTTGGGGAAAATCGAGAAAATAGGGCGTGCCGGTGCGCGGGTTGAACGAACTGGGGCCGGTGGTGCCCTGGCAGCCGCCGAGGCAGTTGGTGCCGATGACGAAAAACTTGTTGGTGTCGAGCGGACGCCCCGGGCCGACGAGGGAATTCCACCAGCCGGGTTTGCGATCCTCGGCGGTATAGCGTCCGGCCACGTGGTGATCCCCGGTCAGGGCGTGGCAGACAAGGATGGCGTTGGAGGCGTCGGCGTTGAGCGAGCCGTAGGTTTCGTAGCGGATGTTGAACGAAGGAATGCTGCCGCCGAGATCGAACATGAAAGGCTCGTCAAAGAACTGGTCCTGATACTGAACCAGGCCGATGTCGGAGCCTTCGAGGGCGGTATGGGGAATGTCGTCGTCCGTCATGCCGATTTAAAGCGTGGAGATGAAACGGGTCGGGGCGGGGGAAGCAAGGCGGCAAATGGGAAGTTGTGCCGCGGCGCTCAGTTTCCGGCGCAGCTAGCGTTTTTCTCCGCGCGCTCGGTTTGCAGGCGCAACTGGCCGCAGGCGGCGTCAATATCGTGGCCTTTTTCCCGGCGCAAAGTGACGGAGATGCCGCGCTGTTTGAGTTCCTGGGTGAAACGTTGCTGGCGCATCAGGCTGGGGCGTTTCCAGGGAAGGCCTTCGACGGTGTTGTAAGGGATGAGGTTGACGTGGGCGTGGAGGTCGCGGGCGATGCGGGCGAGCGCTTGGGCTTGGTCGAGGGAGTCGTTGATTTCCTCAATCAGGATGAATTCGAGGGTGAGCATGCGGCCATGTTTTTCGGAAAAGGCCCGGCAGGCGGGCAGGAGCATTTCGAGGGGGAATTTCCGGTTGACCGGCATGATCTGGTTGCGGACCTCGTTGGTGGCGCCGTGCAGGCTGACGGCGAGCCGAATGCCGAGAGGCTCGTCGGCGAGCTGGATGATTTTGGGAACCACCCCGGAAGTGGAGACGGTAATGCGGCGGGCACCGAAGCCGAGGGACCAAGGCGCGTTGATGAGCTTGAGGGCGGCGAGCAGGTTGTCGTAGTTGGCCATCGGCTCGCCCATACCCATGACGACGATGTTGTCGAAGGAGGCGAGGCCTTCCTTCGCCCGTTCCGAATGGGCGTCCTCCATCCGGCAGACGGCCATGAGCTGGGCGACAATTTCGCCGGTGGAGAGATTGCGTTTCCAGCCTTCGAGTCCCGAGGCGCAGAAGCGGCAGCCGTAGGCGCAGCCGACTTGGGTGGAGATGCAGATGGTTTTGCGGGAGTGTTCGAGGCCGACGCCCTCCTGCGGGGCGCGGATGATTACGGTTTCGATGAGGGAGCCGTCGCGCAACCGCTGGAGGAGTTTATGGGTGACGTCGCTGGCGGCCTTGCGCTGGAGCAGGGTGTTGGAGGCAAAGTCGAAATTTTCTCCCAGCCAAGCGCGCAGGTTGGCGGGCAGGTTGGACATTTCCTCCGGGGTGGCGGCGCGTTTTTTGTAGAGCCAGTCCATGATCTGCCGGGCACGGAAGGCGGGCGCGTTGATTTCCTCCAAGCGGGCGGCGAGCGAGTCGAGGGTCTCGGCGAAAATGGGCGGTTTTTCCGGAAGGAATTTCATGTGGAGGGATTCGATGCCAAGGTCGGAGCGTGGCGACAAAAAAGGCCCTGTCGAGGGGACAGAGCCGGAACAGTAAAAAGAGAAAGTTTACTGGTGTTTTTGCAGGGTGGCGACGAGTGCGGCCTTGGACTGAAGTCCGACCAGTTTCTCCACGAGCTGGCCGTTTTTGAAGACCAGCAGGGTGGGGATGTTTTGCACGCCGAATTGCTGGGCGAGTGGCATATTGCCCGCCTCCTCGATGTTCACCTTGCAGATTTTCACTGCGTCGCCCATTTCCTCCGCGACCTGATCCAGCACGGGAGCCAAGGCTTTGCAGGGACCGCACCAAGAGGCCCAGAAGTCCAGCAGGACGGGAGTGGCGGCGTTTTGGATGGCGGCGGAAAAAGTAGCCGCGGTCAGATTTTCAATGCGTGAGGAAGACATAAAGGCAAACAGGTCGGCCAAGTGCCGAGGCTAGCCGTTCAGGGAGAGCAGCTCCAAAGTCAGCAATGTCGCGAAGGCCAGCGAGGCGGCGAGGCTGAGAACGTCGAGGAGGACCAGCGGGAGCTTTTCCTTGGTGTCCTCGTCATCAAAATTCATTTGAATGGGGGCTGCAGACGCGGGGATGGCCCCGACAGAGGGTGCGGATTGCGGACGGGCAAAGGTGGGCGGAGAGGGCAAGTTGGTCGCGCCGGGAGTGGTGGGCGACGAGCCGGGAGCCCGGAAGGTCGGCTTGGTGGCGGGAGAGCCTGCGCCGGGAATGCTTGCGGGGCGGGGCGGTTGGGGAACCGAGGGATTCGATGCGGGAGGAGGGGTGGGTGCGTTGTCCATAAACGAGAAAAACTTGAAAGGTTTTTTAAGAAGAAATGAGCCTAGGAAAGGCTTGGGGGAAAGAAAGCCGAAAATCAGCGGGGGCTGTTTTTTTTCAGCAAATCGGCCAGCTCCGGCGGAGCTGTTTCTTCCAAGGTGCGGCCCTTGCGCTGCAAGTCTTCGACGGTTTTGACGAGGGTTTCGGTCATGCGGTCATGTGTTTCCTCGGAACCGCCGATGATGGAAAATTGCTCCGCTTGGGTGATGCGCTTGGCCCCGTCCTGATTGTCCAGACCGATGCCAAACAAATGAGCTTTGTGCGATGCGGATTTTCCCATGCGGGCTTACCCTTGGGCGGGCTGGCGGTAATTGCAAATAGCAAATGTGCCTTGGGCCTTAGATGCGAAAATCATATGGGGCGATGAGTACCACGAATTCTCCCCGCAGGTTGCCGCCTTGGAGCAGGGGAATTTGCTCCGCAATGGGGCCGACGAGAAAAGTTTCGTGTAGTTTGGTGAGTTCGCGGGCCAGGCAGACCACCCGGTTGGCGCCGAGGGTGTCGGCGATTTCCTGGGCGAATTTGGCGATGCGATGGCAGGATTCGTAGAGAATGACAGTTTCCTCCGCGTCGCGGATGGGTTCCAGAAAGCGGAGTCGGGCGGCGGATTTGGGAGGGAGGAATCCGGTGTAGCGGAAGGCGTTGGTGGGGAGGCCGGAGGCGGAGAGGGCGGCAACGAAGGCGCAGGGGCCGGGAACGGGGGTGACGGGAATGTGGCGGCGGCGGCATTCCCGGACGACGCGAAAGCCCGGATCGCTCAGGGTTGGGGTGCCTGCGTCGCAGATGAGGGCGATGTTTTCCCCGTTGGCGATACGGTCTGCGAGCAAAGGTGCCAGTTGTTGCTCATTGTGCTCGTGGTAGGCGAGAAGTGGCTGGGAGATGCCCAGATGTTGCAACAATTTGGCGGAGGTACGGGTGTCCTCGCAGGCGATGGCGGAGGCCTCGGTGAGCACGGCTTTGGCGCGGGCGGAAATGTCGCCGAGGTTTCCGATGGGGGTGGCGACGATGAAAAGGGTACCGGACATTGGCGGGGAGCTTGGCAGAGGTGGGTGGGTTTTCGACAAAAAAACAGCGACCCGCCAAAGGGGTCGCTGTGATCAAAAGGGCGCGGAGCTGTTTAACGGTAATTGTTCATGCCTTGCATTCCCGGCATGCCGCCTTCCCAAGAGGCTGGCTGCGCTTGGGGCAGCATGGCATCCTTGGGCTGGGGCCTTTCCGTGCATCCGGCGCAAAGCAAGATGGCGGAGGCGAGCAGAATGGGCAAGGGCTTGAACATGTGCGAGTGGCACTTTTGGGCTATTTGGCAACGGCCACGGTATTTTCCGTCACGGGCACGATCACCGGTTGCGCCGTTTTCTGCGTCAGAAGAATGATGCTGCCGGGGACAAACTTGGAAACGTCGGTGCCGGGGAGCAGCAGGGCGACCGAGGCACCGACCCGAACGTCGGACAGCTGGATGGAGCCGATTTCAACGCCATTGCTGGTGACGGTGTAGGTCTGCTTGTTGGAAACCTGGTCGTCAAATCCAAGCGAGATGCTGATTACGCCATTTTTGGGGTCCAAGGCCAGAATTTCGGTTTTGATTGTCGGGGGAACAAAGGTGGGAATGGGCGAGCCTGCTTCGACGGTCTGGGCGTCGGGGGAGGACGGGAAGGGAGGATTGAGGCCTTGGGTCTTGGTCCAGTTCAGGAGACGGGCGTACCCGGCGAAAGCTTTTTCCTGTTTGGAGATGGCGTCTTCGGTGGCTTTGATTTGCTCGTCCAACCGTTCTTTGCTGAACATATTGGCGATTTGTTCGTTTTTGCGGGCGACTTCGGCGGTGAAGCGGTCGAGCTCGGATTGGAGCTGGGCGTTGCGTGCGGTGGCACGTTGCACGTCGGTGTTCAGGCTGTCGCGGGTCCGAATCAATGTGGCGTTGCGTCCTTCCAGTTCTTCGATGTGGGTGTTTTTCGCAGCAATCGCCTTGTTCTTGCTTTCCACCGTGGCTTCCAAGCCCTGCTTGTCATTTTTGAGCTGGTCGATTTCCTTGCGCTTTTCGCCGAGCAGTGTCTTCACCTTGGGGAGGGCGTCCATTCGCTGGACAAATTCTTTGCCTGATTTGACTTCGGGATCGTCAAGCAGCCATGCGGACTGATCCATGGCGACCTTCAGGTTGTTGGTATGGATGAGGTACCAAGCGGTGCCTGCACCAATGGCGCCAAGGATGGCGAGGATGCGAATACTGAGGGAGACGGTTTTGTTCATGGGGGTTGCGTGGATAAGCAGGTGTTTAAGAAAAGAGACTGTAAGTTGTTTTAAAAAATGGGCTGGCGATGATTCTTTTAACTTTCCGGCCAGAATTGGCACTCAAGTGTTCGCAGAGTTTAAAAATGAGTTCGGTTTTTTCTTCAAGATTTAATTTAGCGGCGAGCTCTTCGGCGGTGAACTTTTCACCTGGGTGCGCGGCGAGGCAGGTCACGACTGCCTGTTGGAGTTTCAGGGTGGCGGCGGCGGCTTTTTTTCCTGCTTCGACGCCGGGTTGGTGGTAGGCGTTGATGTGGATCAAGCTGGCGTAGAGGCCGACCGCCCTTTCAAAGAGCGCGATGAGCTGGCCGAGGCTGCGCGGGGAGACCGCGTCGATAGTCAGGGTGATGCTGGCGCGGCCGCTTTCGGAGAGGGCTTCGCGGGTGCCGAGGAAAAATCCCTGGAGGTAGTCGCCGCTGGTGATGCCGGGTTCAACCTCGGGGGAATTTCCTTCGCGGTCGCGCAGTACTTCAATGAAGGTGGCGAAGAAATTGGGCACGCCGTCGCGGAGTTGCTGGACGTAGGCGTGCTGGTCGGTGGAGCCTTTGTTGCCGTAAACGGCGATGCCTTGGAAAACCTGTTTGCCGTCGAGGTCCTTTTCCTTGCCGAGGGATTCCATGACGAGTTGTTGCAGGTAGCGGGAGAAGAGCAGCAGGCGGTCCTTGTAGGGAAGGACGACCATGTCTTTGGCGCCGCGGCCATCGGTAAGGAAATACCAAGAGGCGGCGAGCAGGGCGGCGGGATTTTGCCAAGTGTCGTGGCTGCGGGTGAGGCGGTCCATTTCGGCGGCTCCATCGAGGAAGGCGCGAATGTCGATGCCCTGCAGGGCGGCGGGCAGGAGGCCGACGGCGGCGAGTTCGCTGGTGCGGCCGCCGACCCAGTCCCACATCGGGAAGCGGGCGAGGAAATTTTCCTCCGCGGCGAAGCGGTCGAGCTGGCTACCGGCACCGGTGACGGCGACAGCGTGCGGGCCGAAACGGAGCCCGGCCTGTTGGTAGCGCTGGATGGTTTCGAGCATGCCGTTGCGTGGTTCGGGCGTGCTGCCGGACTTGGAGGTGACGATGCAGAGGGTGCGCCCGAGGTTGTCGCCGAGCTGGTCAAAAACGTAGTCGAAGCCGTCGGGGTCGGTGTTATCTAAGAAGAAAACATGTAGTTTGTCCCGGTCTGGTTGGGCGAGAGCTTGGGCGGCAAGCTGGGGGCCGAGGGCGGAGCCGCCGATGCCGATGCAGAGCAGGTTTTGGAAGGAGCCGACGGAGCCGGTGATTTTCCCCGAGTGGATTTGTGCGGCGAAAGTTTCGATGGCGGCGAGGGTGTCGCTGATTTCCTTTGCCAGTTCGACGGACGGGGCGAGTTCGGGGGAGCGCAGCCAGTAGTGGCCGACCATGCGTTTTTCGTCGGGATTGGCGATGGCGCCCTTTTCGAGGGCTTCCATGTCGGCGTAGGCTTTTTGGAGCCGTGGCTCCAGCGCGGGGAAAAATTCCTCCGGGAAGGGGACGCGGCTGATGTCGAGGGCGAAGCCGGCTTCGGGGAAGGCGCGATAGTGGGTTTGGAAGCGTTGCCAGTTGGACATGGGAGGGGAAAAGTTTTTCTCGCGCAAAAACAGGAAAACAGCGCCCGCTGTTCCTGCGATTTGCGCGGGGAGGATGGATGGGAAGGAATCGGGTGTTTTACAACAATAAGTTGTCTCCTTGGTTGATTTCTGCGGAGGAAAAAAGAGGATGCGCGGCTTTATGGATCGGACGCAGACAGAACGGCGGGAGGAATTTGCTTTGCGGGACGGCCCGTGGCTTTTTGCGGACACGGCGGGAGCGGTGCCGATGGCGGGCTGGTGGCGGGACGGACGCTGGGAGGCGTTTGTCCGGGCGGAAGGGGTGCAGGCGCTTGAAGGGTTTTTTGCGACGGTGGAAGCGGTTTTGCGGGAAACGAACGCGCGACTGGAGGAGGCGCGCGGCGTGGTGTTTGTCGAGGGCCCCGGATCGATTCTCGGCATCCGGGTGGCGGCGATGGCGCTGCGGGCGTGGCGGACGCTGCCGGGGCTGGCGAGCTGGACGGTGGCCGGCGCGGGCACTCTGACGCTGGCGGGGCATTTGCTGCGCCGGGAGCGGCCGGAGTTGGCGGATTTTTCCCTGCTGGCGGATTCGCGGCAAGGTCGGTGGAATGTGGCGGTGGTGCGCGGAGGAAATGTGCCGGAGGGATTTGTGGAGAAGCGGGCGGAGGAATTGGCGGAGCT
>CALNBE010000059.1 GCA_937874455.1 uncultured Opitutia bacterium
CTCAGTGGTTTTATTAAAATCCCAATGATTTTCCTTTGCTCCCGGGCAAGCCCGACAGGGACGTCGCGCCCCATCCATTTTCCTCCGCGCCCTCCACGACCTCCTGTAAAAAACCATCCCCTTCAGCCGTGCCACCCGTGGCTTAATTTTCCTCCGCCTTCCCGCAAAAAAACGCCGACCCTCAGGAGTCGGCGTTTGACAAAGGAAATTCAGGAGACTCAGGCCGCGGCCTTTTCCTCCTTCTTCGGCTCCTTGAAGAAAAAGAGGAAGATCAGCGCAATCACTCCGGCAAAGGCGCAGGGCCACAGCCAGATTTTTTCCCAGTTTTTGGTCACCACTTCCACTCCTTCCACCACGGCGGTGGAGGTGCTGTTTTCGACCAGCCAGTTGATGGCTTGGGCCCCGATCAACATCCCCACACCCTGAGTGATCAGCACGAAGAAACTTTGCGCCTGGCCGCGAATGGCGTGCGGAGTGTCTTTGTCCACATAAATTTGCCCCGCGACGAAGAAGAAGTCGTAGCAAATTCCGTGCAGCAAAATCCCCACAATGATCATCCAGGCTACCTTGTCCGGCGCGCCCAAGGCAAACAACCCGTAGCGGGCCACCCAGGCCAGCATCCCGAAGAAGAGCATCTTCTTCACGCCTAGTCGGGCGATGATCAGCGGCATGATCAGCATGAAAAACACTTCCGACATCTGACCGAAGCTCATCTTGTTCGCTGGTTCAGCCATGCCGGAATAGTCCACAAAATTTCGCGCCTGCTGGTAATAACCGGAGAGCGGGATGCAAATCAGCAGCGAGCAAAGAATGAAGAGCGCAAACTGCGGTTTCTTGAGCAGCGCAATCGCGTCGAGGCCCAGCAGCTCGCCCACCCGGACTTTTTTTCCAGCCAGCGGCGGCGGGGTGTTTGGCAAAGCAAAACTCAGCAGGCCCAGCAGGATGCCGGCACCACCGGCCACGTAAAACTGTTCGGGCGACTTATCCCCACCCGCCAGCAATTTGGCCACCACATAACCACTCGCGACAATCCAGCCAATCGTGCCGGCCACCCGCACCACCGGGAATTGTTTTTCCGCATTGGCAATATGGCTCAAGGCAATCGAGCTGCTTAGCGCCAGCGTCGGCATGTAGCACAATGCGTGGCCCAGCAGCAACAACACGCACGGATGGAAGAAGCGCATCCACACATTTTCAGGAACCTCGCCCGGCGTCGTGCCATTCACCACCAAGGGAAGCAGAATCAAAAAGACTCCTCCCAAAATGTGCAAAATTCCCATCACTTTCTGGGAGGCAAAAAACCGATCGGCCACCACTCCCAGAAAAACTGGCGAAGCAATCGCGGCAATCGGACACACACTGAAAACCCAGACAGTCAGTCCGCCCAGACCAAGGTCGTTCAGCCAGCCGGTGACGGTTACATACCATGCTCCCCAGATAAAAAACTGGAGGAACATCATTGCACTCAAGAGCGGCAAGGGTGCCGCCTTTTGGGGGGATTGGGGAGTTGTCATGAGTTGGGAAGTAAAGCGTTCTTGATTTGGAGGAAAGAGACCGTTTTGGCGAGGGAAAGTTGCACCGTTTGATTCACTCCGCGTTTTTCCCCCGCACGCGCTTGCGGGGATTGGCGTCGGGGAGGTCGATCTGCGCCAGGGGGATTTCCACTTCCTGTGTCTGTCCGAGAAATTCCAGCAGGATCGCCACCCGCTGTTTCGCCGGAGCCAGTCGCACAATTTTCGACTCGGTGCCGAGAAACACCCCGCCGATCACCCGGATAGTCTGGCCGACCTTGAATTCCGGTTCCTCCAGCCCGACGATCCCTTGCGGGGCCATCGCAAACAAATCCTTCATCACCGCCAACGGCACCTCCGCCAGCTCCTCGCCGCGCCGGACAATCCGGGCCACGCCTTGGGTGTAGGTGACTTGCTTGGCCAGCTGCGGATCAAACTGCGCGAACAAATAACCGGGAAACAGCGCCACCACGCTCCGCACCGGGCCGCGCCGAGTCTTCCGCGTATAGCGCACCCGGGGATAAAAAATCCGCACGCCGTCCAGCGTTGGCAAATGCGCCGCCGCGATGCCTTCGCGCCGAGGCTGGGCACGCAAACAAAACCAGGGTAATTCCTCGAAGGAAATGTCGCTCATGTCCGGTATTCCTTTGCCGCTTGATTTCGTGTTTCCAAATCCATTTTCCGCCTAGGCCGGTTTTTCCTCCGCGGGTTTTCCTCCGCGCAACATCAACCAAGTGACCCAGAATCCGGGCAGGGTGCACAACATCACCCACCAGAAAAACGCCTCGTAGCCGACCGCCTTTTGCAGCGGGCCAACCCAGTAGCCGGGGATCATGTTCCCCAGCGCCATCAGGCCGGTCATGATCGCAAAGTGCGCGGTGCGGAGGGAGCCGTGCGCCGACCGCAACATCACAATGCTGTAGGCCGTGAAGCCAAACCCGTACCCGGCCTTCTCCAGCACCAGCGCGCCGCCAATCCACCAAAGGCTTTCCGGCTGCCAGTGCGCCAGCCCGACAAACGCCAGATTCGGGATGTGCATGATGAAAACCATCGGCCCCACCCAGCGTCGCAGGCCATTCCGTGCCACCAGCATTCCGCCCAAAATTCCTCCGCCCAGCATCGCCACCGTGCCCAGCGTGCCGTTGAGCAGCCCGAGCTTTTCATTGCCGAGGGCGAGTCCACCCGCCACCCGCTCATCCTTCAAAAACAGCACCGCCATCCGCACCAGTTGCACCTCCGCCAGCCGGTAGAGCAAAAGAAACGCCAGCAGTTTCCCAATGCCGACCCGGGCAAAAAAGCTCCGCCACGTCTCCCAAAACACCGCCCACACCCGGCCTTTTTCCACCGGCGCCGGACGATCGTTTTCCGGACGCGGCAGGGTGCGCGCATGGCAAACCGCCAGCCCCAGTTGCACCGCCGCCAACCCGAACAGCACGCCGACCCAGGCGGTGGCCAGCGCGACTTGTTTTTCCTTCGCCAGCCAGCCGACCAGCCCGACGATGCCGCCCTGGCAAAACACCATCGCCAGCCGGTAGGCGGTGTTGCGGATGCCGACAAAAAAACTCTGCTCCTTTTCCTCCAAGCCGTAGAGGTAAAACCCGTCCGCCACGATGTCGTGCGTCGCCGAAAGGAGCGCGACCAGCAACAGCGCCGCCAGCAAAAAGCCCCACAACGGAGCCGCGCCCAACACCCCGGCCAGCAGCGCGACCGCCGCCGCGCCGAGCAATTGCAAACGCACCACCCACCACCGCTTGGTCCGGTGCATTTCCAGCAACGGGCCCCACAGCGGCTTGAGCACCCAGGGCAGGTAGGAGGTCGCCGCCAGCGTGGCGATCCGGGTGTTGTCGAAGCCCAAATCCTTCAAAAAAATCGGCGCCACCTGGTCCACCAGGCTGTTCGGAATGCCTTCGACAAAATAGAGCGTCGGCACCCACAGCCAGGGCAGCCAGCGGGCGGCGGGCGCGGAAGAAATTTTCTCGGAGGAAACGGCCACGGGGAAAAAGAAGAGCCGCGCACCGGCGGCCCTTTTCGTTGATTAATTCGCTTCCGGCGCGGGTGCCGGGGTGGCCTGCTCGCCCATCGTTTTCCGGCCATACTCGTCCACCGAGCGGAACAACTGGTGGAAGAAATGCCCGATCGTGATGCTCATGCCCAGCAGCTCGCTGTTGCTGAACTCCAGTTTGTCGCCGAGCTTGAAGGTGCGGTTGGTGTCCACCACGCGCACTTCCGGCTTTTTTTCCTCCTCGCCCTTCGGCGGGTTGATGGTCTGCACAGTCTTGAATTCAAACACCAGCTCCCCGTCGTCGTCCAAATCCTCCTGCTCCACCGCGCCGTCCTTGGTCATCAGCGAACGCAGCGCGATGCCCATGCTGATCAGGCCGTCCTCCAGTTCGCACATGATGCCGAAACCTTTTTCCAACAGGTCGAATTTGTCCTGCAAGGGAACGCGGACGAAATTGTTTTGCGCCTCGCCGACCGCCTTGTTCATCGCCTCCATGTCCCCAGCGTGCTCCTTTTGGTTTTTGATCAACTGGCACAGCAAGTGGCAGTTGTCCATGCACGCGGAACTCATGCTGAGCAGGTCGTTGATCGTCTGCCGCACCAGCAAATTGCGGGCGTAAGCCTGCACCTGGCCGAAATTCATGTGCAACTGCTGCACCGGCATGATGCGCGGCTGGCGGGCAAAAATCTCGTATTTGTCCGCCTCCGTCAGCTGCGAGGCCGACAGGTTGTAGGCGAGCAAATCAAACTGACGCTGCAACGCGCCGAGGAAATTCTGACTGATCGCCTGAAGGCTGATCACTTGCTGCTGGGGCTTTGGTTCTTCGTTGGCCATGATAAAAAATAAAGCGGCAAGGAAAGACGCTGCCCCCGATTTTAAAAGAACAAACTGCTTCTCCCCGAAAATCCTCTGGAAAAATTGGCAATTGAGATCGGAGGGCGGAGGCCAGAAGACAGAGGTCAGAGGACGGAAATCAGAGGGCGGATTCTTAACACAAGGGCGCAAAGGAAACACCAAGTTCGCAAAGGAAAATTCCTCAGCAAGCATCCGGGCCCATCCGTGTGATCCGTGGTTTAAAAACTTCCTCCCCATAACATTTCCTCCGCGGCAATTTTCTCCGCGATCTCGTCAGAGTAACACAGGCATTCCTGCCTGTGTCCCAAGCCCCAAGCACAGGCAGGAATGCCTGTGCCACACTCCTTTTCTCCGTGGCCTCCGCGTCCTCCTGTTAAAAAGCATCCTCTTTCCTCCGCACTCTCACATCCATCCGCGTTCATCAGAGTTCATTCGTGGTCGCCTCCCTCTTCTCTTTCTGTCGAAACGAACGTCCGCCAACACTCCATTGACAACTAGAAAGATAGCTCCTCTTGTAAGGCTTCTCTACCCGGTCTTCGGCAGACGAAGATGACCGGACAACCATCACGCAATCGCCCAAAACCCACCACTCCTTCAGCCATGCTCCTCAAAAAATACCCCGCAACCATCTTTATGGCGGCAACCTTGCTCATTACTATTTCTCAAATTTTCCTCGGGCCGTCAGAGCGAATTCCAGGTGGATTGGTTCCGCTAATCTGTTTCCTGCCAATGGCCTTTTTCTTCATAGAACGGCGATTCGCCGAAACCTCCGCCTTGGAAGCCCGCATTCAGCAACTGGAGGAAAAACTGAACCAGCAGCGGTCAATGTAGTCACTGACTTCCGTGGTCAAAGCAACCAGCCCGTTAACGCCACCCCCAACATGAAAATACTAGCAATGATTCTAGCCGGAGTTTTTGGCGCCGCCATTGGACTGTCATTCGGAACCGTAGGTTTTTACTACGCTTGCTTAGGACACGATATGATTAAGTATCCAAATGGTGTTCCCGCTGGAGGTGGGCTGACGGCGGTAGGCTGGATTTTCATACCTTTTACCGCTCCAGCAGGTACCATTGGAGGCGGTGCCTTGGGAGTCTTTTTGATTAGAAAACTGCTTGGTATTAAAAAGAAAACACCACCACCACCGCCCCTGCCTGTGCCACCCACCCCCTAAGCGTGCCCGCCCCAAACACACACATCCCATCCGCCTATAGGAATCTTGGGTTACCGAAGATATTTGCACCAACGGACCGCCATTCGGTTCTAGCTCTCCCGCCAAGGCGCATGGGAAATTTCCTCGGCAAGCATCCGTGCTTATCCGTGTGATCCGTGATTAAAAACTCACGCAGAGACGCGGAGACGCAGAGGAAAATTCGGAGGGCAGCAATCGGAGCGCGGCGGACAGATTTTTCAACACCAAGGGCGCAAGGGAAACACCACGTTCGCAGAGGAGAATTCATTCGTGTCTATTCGTGTCCATTCGTGGTTCTCATCCTCAATTCCCCTTCCTCTGCGCCCTCCGTGTCCTCAGTGGTTTTATTAAAATCCCAATGATTTTCCTTTGCTCCCGGGCAAGCCCGATGAAGGAACATCGCACTCCACCCATTTCCCTCCGTGCCTTCCACGACCTCCTGTAAAAAAACCATCCCGCTCATCCGCGTAATCCGCGGTTAAAAAACCTCCCGCCTTACCTCTTCCCAAACATGTCGCCGAGGGAACCGAAGGGATTGTTGTTAAAACTGCTACTGCCGCGCGGCGGGCCTTTGCGGTCGTCGAAGCGGCGCGGGCCGGAATTTCCTCCGCTGTCGCGCACGCCGCGCACTTCCTTTTGCGGATTGGTTTTCATCGAGAGGCCGATGCGCTTGCGAGGAATGTCCACCTCCATCACCACCACGCTCACTTTCTGCCCGACCTTCACCACTTCCGCCGGGTCTTTGACAAAACTATCCGCGAGCTGGCTGATGTGCACGAGGCCATCTTGGTGCACGCCGATGTCCACAAACGCGCCAAAGGCGGTCACATTCGTCACCACGCCGGGCAGCCGCTGGCCCTCCTGCAGATCCTTCATCTCGTGCACGCCTTCCGCAAAGCTAAACGCCTCGAACTGCTCGCGCGGGTCGCGGCCGGGTTTTTCCAATTCCTTCATGATGTCCTGCAGCGTCGGCAGGCCGACAGAATCGGAGACGTATTTTTTCAAATCAATTTTCGCCCGCGCCTTGCCGTCGCTCAACAGCGTCGCCACATCGACACCCGCGTCCTTCGCCATTTCCTCCACCAGCGCGTAACGCTCCGGGTGCACCGCCGAGGCGTCGAGCGGGTGCCCGCCTTCGCGAATCCGCAAAAACCCGGCGCACTGCTCAAAGGCTTTCGGCCCGAGGCGCGGCACTTTCTTCAGGGCCTCGCGCGAGGAAAACGCCCCGTTTTCGTTGCGCCAGGTCACGATGTTGGCGGCGATGCTGGCGTTGAGGCCGGAAACATAGCTGAGCAATTGCTTCGAGGCGGTGTTCAACTCCACGCCCACCCGGTTCACGCACGACACCACCACGTCGTCGAGCGAACGCTTCAGCGCGGTCTGCTCCACGTCGTGCTGATACTGGCCGACGCCGATGCTCTTCGGGTCGAGTTTCACCAGCTCCGCCAGCGGATCCTGCAAACGCCGCCCGATCGACACCGAGCCGCGCACCGTCACGTCCTCGTGGGGAAATTCCTCCCGCGCCACTTCCGACGCGGAGTAAATCGAGGCGCCGGACTCATTCACCGAAACCACCGGAAGCGAGGCGGGCAGGCCGAGTCCGCGGACAAAACTTTCCGTCTCCCGGCTGGCAGTGCCGTTGCCGATGGCGATGGCCTGGATCTTGAACTGGTGGCAGAGCACCCGCACGCGGTTCCCCGCATCCTCGATCTGCGCCCGGCTGCCGCTGGTCGGAAAAATCACCTCGTGGTGCAACAGTTTCCCCTGTGCGTCCAGCACCACGGTTTTGCAACCGGTGCGAAAACCGGGGTCGATCGCCAACGTGTTTTTCTCGCCCAGCGCCGGAGCCATCAGCAGTTCGGCGATATTGGCGGCAAAAACTTTGATCGCCTCCTCGTCGGCTTTTTTCTTCGACGCCAGCCGCGCCTCGGTTTCCAGCGAGGGGCCGAGCAAACGCTTCCATGAATCCTGCACCGCCTCGCGCACCTGCGCCGCCGCCGGGCCGTTGCCGGAGACAAATTGCTTTTCCAGCAAGGTCAATGCGCGCTCCTCCGGCACGGTGAGGCGGAAAAACAAAAAGCCCTCCTTTTCCCCGCGCCGGATCGCCAGCACCCGGTGCGAAGGCGCGTTCGCCAACGGCTCCTTCCATTCAAAGTAATCCTTGAACTTCGCGCCCTCGGTTTCCTTGCCCTTGATCACCTCGGAGGAAAGCGTCGCCTCCTTCAGGAAAATTTCCCGGCAGGCGGCACGCGCGGTGGCATCGTCGCTCACCCGCTCCGCGATCACGTCCCGCGCCCCGGCCAGCGCGGCGGCAATATCCGGCACTTCCTTCGCGGCATCGACATATTTCTCCGCCTCAGCCGCCGGATCGGCATTTTGGTTTTCCAGCAGAAAATCCGCCAGCGGCTCCAGTCCGCGCTCCCGCGCGATGATCGCCCGGGTCCGGCGCTTCGGCTTGTAAGGCGCATAAATATCCTCCAGCCGCGTCAGGGTCGCGGCGTTTTCCACCGCCGCCTTTAGCTCCGGCGTCAGGTGTTTATTTTCCTCCAGCGATTTCAAAATGCTGGCCCGCCGCGCATCCAGTTCGCGCAACTGCTCCAGCCGGTCGCGCACCGTGGTGATTTGCACCTCGTCCATTTCCCCCGTCGCCTCCTTCCGGTAACGGGCAATGAACGGCACCGTCGCGCCCTCGCCGAGCAGTTTCGCCACCGCCATCACGCCGTTGACCGGGATGCCGCTTTCCTCCGCGATGCGCAGCACGTAACGGGCATCATCCGCGCCGGCTGGCTTGGGCGCGGCAACGGGAGTGGACGGGGGAGCGGAGGAAATGTCGGAGGAGGTGGTCTCGGCCATAAATTTGAAAAACCGGGCATGGTGGGAATCACCCATCCGCCGACAAGTTTTTATGGCCGAAAAATCCCCTCCGGTTGATGTCATCAAACCGCCATTTTCGCGTCACCAACATGTTACCCTCCGCCCCTTGCCTTCGCCCGGTGCACTCCCAACGCTGCGGCAATCCATGAAAAAAGCCCATTCCGGACTGCTGCTCGACAAGGAAATCAGCTGGCTCTATTTCAACCAACGGCTGTTGCAGGAGGCGGGAGACCCCGCCACGCCGCTGATCGAGCGGATGCGTTTCCTCGGCATTTACGCCAACAATCTCGACGAGTTTTTTCGCGTGCGCGTCGCCTCCGTGCGCCGGATCGCCCAATACGGCGGCGATGTCTCCCCCTACTTCATTGAGCGCCCGAAACGCCTGCTCGCGCGGATCAACCGCATCGTGCAGGAACAGCAGGCCGAGTTCGACGTGCTCTACACCGGAATCCTGCGCGAGCTGGCCGAAAGCGGCATCCGCCTGATCGACGAGTCGCGAATTTCTCCCGCCCAAGCGGAATTTCTCGACCGCTTTTACCTGCAACAACTGGAGCCGCTCATCGCGCCCGTTGTCGTCACCCGGAAGAAAACCTTCCCCGAACTCGCCGACTCCAGCATCTACCTGCTGGTGGTCCTGCACCGCGAAACCGGCGATCCGGACTTCGCCCTGATCGAACTGCCCGTGCCGGCCTTGCCGCGTTTCATCGAGCTGCCCGCGCCCTCGGGGGAAAGCCATGTCATTTTCCTCGACGACATTATCCGTCATTTTCTTCCGCGCATCTTCGCCAGCCTGCCCTACGTCCGCTTCGACGCCTACAGCATCAAGGTCACGCGCGACGCCGACATCGAGCACGACCTCGACGGCAACCTGGTGGAAAAAATCGCCCGCGCCGTCCGCGCTCGTCGCAAAGGAAAACCCGTCCGGCTCAGCTACGACCGCTCCATCCCGCCGGAGCTCATCCGCGCTTTTCAGCGCCAGCAAAAGCAGCGCGGCACCTACGCCCACTCCGCCCAGCTCAACAGCGGCCGCCACGACAACCTGCGCGACCTCATGGGATTTCCCTCGCCCGGAGGAAAAAACCTGACCTTCCCCGCCTGGCCGCCCGTGCGGCTGGCCGCCGAACGTCCGCTCGAAAGCGCCGAAGCGTGTAGAGCGGCTGGCCCGCCTCGACGCCGCCCCCAACCTGCTGCGCTGCGTCGAGCAAAAGGACGTTTTTCTCCACTGCCCCTACCAAAGTTTTTCCCACTACATCCGGCTGCTCAGCGAGGCCGCGATTGATCCCGATGTTCGCGCCATCAAGATCACCCTTTACCGCCTCGCCTCAAACTCCCACATCGTCGGCAGCCTGATCAACGCCGCCCGCAACGGCAAATCCGTCACCGTGATCATCGAGCTGCTGGCCCGCTTCGACGAGGCCGCCAACATCCGCTGGGCGCAGCGCATGGAGGAGGCGGGCATCCGGGTCGTTTACGGGGTCAAGGGGCTCAAAGTTCACGCCAAACTCACCCACATCGAGCGCCGGGGCAGCAATCTGGCCTGCGTCAGCACTGGAAATTTTCACGAGGGCAACGCCCGCGTTTACACCGACGGCATTCTGATGACCGCCGACAAACGGCTGGTGCGCGAGGTCGCCAAGGTTTTCGAGTTCATCGAGCAACCCTACAAAAACTTTTCCTTTAAACACCTGCTGGTCTCGCCCCAGCACATGCGCCAGGCGCTTTACGAACTGATCAAGGGCGAGATTAAGGCGGCCAAAAGCGGCAAGCCCGCGGAGATCCTCGTCAAGATCAACCACGTCTCCGATCCCGAGCTGATCCAGCGTCTTTACGCCGCCGCGCACGCGGGCGTCTCCGTCAAAATGCTGGTCCGCGGCAACTGTTCGCTCGTTACCCGCAACCACCCCGACGCCGCCAATCTTTCCGTCCACGGAATCGTTGACCGCTATCTGGAGCACGCGCGCTTTCTCATTTTCCACAACAGGGGAAACCCCCGCTATTTCCTCGCCTCCGCCGACTGGATGCCGCGCAATCTTGACCAGCGTATCGAGGTGGCCGCCCCGGTTTACGATCCGGAAATCCAGCAGCAGATCCGCCACATCGTCGAATGCGGGCTGCGCGACAATGTGAAGCGCCGCGTCATCGACGGCTCGGGGGAAAACTGCCCCGTTTCTCGCTCCGCAAACGAAAAGGCCTTCCGTTCCCAGGAGCAACTTTACGCCCAAGCCCGCAACGCCGCCACCAGCCAGCCATGAATTTTCTTCCGCCCGCCGTCGCCGCCATCGACATCGGCTCCAACGCCGCCCGTCTGCTCATCGCCACTTCCGCCGAAGACGTTTCCGCCGCCGGGCCGCGCAAGGAACTGTTGCTCCGCGTGCCGCTCCGGCTCGGCGAATCCGTTTTCACCCAGGGCGTCCTGACCAAGGAAAAAGCCGACGCGTTGCTGCACTTCATCAAAGCCTGCAAGCACCTGATGAAAATCCACCGCGTCACCGCCTTCCGCGCCTGCGCCACTGCCGCGATGCGCGAGGCAAAAAACGGGGAGGAAACCGCCCGCTGGATCGCCAGGAAAACCGGCGTCACCATCGACATCATCAACGGCACCGAGGAATCCCGCATCATCTACGAGAGTCACATCGCCGACAAACTTTCCCCGCGCCGCCGCTACATCTACGTCGATGTGGGCGGAGGCAGCACCGAGATCGCGTTGATCGAGCAACGCCGGTTCAAAAAATCAAGATCCTTCAAAATCGGCACTCTCCGCCTCCGCGAAGGAAATTTCTCCGACGGCACCTGGGAAAAACTCCGCCAATGGATTCCGCACAACGACACCCCCGGCGTTCCGCTGGAAATCATCGGCTCCGGCGGCAACATCAACAAGCTCTACCGGCTCGCCGGGCTGCCTGCGGGCACCAAGCTCTCCGTCGCCCGGCTGCGCCGTCTGCACGCGGAACTCTCAGGCATGACCTTGGAGGAAAAAACCTCCCGGCTCAAACTGCGCCCTGACCGCGCCGACGTGATTGTGCCGGCCTGCGAAATTTTCCTCGCCATCGCCAACGCCGCCGGAGTGCGCCACATCAACGTCCCGACCATGGGGCTGGCCGACGGCATCGTGCACCAGCTCTGCCAGCAACAGCGCGGGGCCGCTCAATAAGCCGCCGGAACGGACGGCAAATTTCCTCCGCGTTTTCGGTCTCTCCCGGCGCGGAGAAAACTCATCGGCGGTTTTCCTGTTCCAGCCGCTGGCAAAGCTGATTGATTTTTTCCCGCTGCCCCGAATCTGCCACCGTCGGCACCGCCGTCCGAAGTGCGGGCAAATGCTCCGGACCGGCCAACCGCTCCAAGGTTTTCAGCGCCTCCCGCCGCAACTCCGCGTCAGCATCCGTCAGCAAGGCAATCGCCCCCGGCGTCGCCGTGTAAAGCCAGCGCCGCCGCGCGACATCCAGAAGCTGAACACGGACCGCAACGGACAGCGACGTGTCGGCGAACAATCCCGCGAACGCCCCGCCCACATCGCCCCCCTGCAAGGCCAGCAGCGCCGCCCGCGCCGTTTCCGCAACAATTTTGTCCGGAGAATCCAACGCAACCGCCAGCGTTCCCGCCTCGTCCGCACCTCCCAAAACGCCCATGGTCCCGAGCACCGCCGCTCGCGCTTCCGGCACCAGCTGCCGGTTTAACAACGAATAAAGCAAGGGCAGCGCCTCCGTTTGCCGCCGCGACTCCAGCGCCATCAGACAATCGAGAAACTCTCTTCCCTTCGCCCGCCGGGAAAAATAATCCAGCAGCAATTTTCCCGAGTCAATGTCCCGCGCCCGGCGGAGGAAAATCAGCGCCGCCGCGCGCAACGCGGGATCCTCGCCCGACAAACATTCCTCCGCGCTCCGCAGTCCGTATTGCAACTGCAACACCCGTGCGGCCTGGCGCAGCCGGGGAAATTCCTCCTGCGCTTCCAATTCGCACAACGTCTGGACAACCCGGCCGTGACTCGCCCCGCCATCCGGTCGGCCAAGCAACGCGCCACAGGTTTCCAGCAAAAGCTGCCACCGGAGCGCCCGCTGTGCCTCGCGAACTTTTACTCCAAGCAAAGCGGACAACGAGGCGCCGGTCTTGATCTCGCCCAGCGTCCGCAATCCAGCCTCGGCCAGCGTCGGTTCCCTCTCAGCCGCAGCCTTGACCGCCGCAGGAATCACCGCTTCCACCCGGCGAGCGCCCAAGCTGGAGAGCAAACCCGCTCGCAAGCGCGGATCCGTTTCCCTTGCCAGCGCGTTCAGCAACGCCACTTCCGCCACCGGGCCGGGAATCCGTTGCAAGACCCGCCGGGCCTCGTCACCCAGCGCGGGATCCCCCAGCACCGCCCGCAGCACCGGAATCGCAGCAGCATCCTGCAACAGGCCCAGCCGCCGCAGGGCATCCACCCGCTCGGCATAGGATTTTTCCTCCGCAGCCAGCGCCGTCGCGGCATCCAGCAAGGCCGCCTCCCTTTCCTCCGCGGTCAACGTCACCAGCTCGGCGCGAAAACGGTTGACCGTCGGCTCCGAGGTCGCCGCGTTCTCCAGAGCCGCCACGGTCTCCACGCCCAACAGGTTCGCCGGCAGCGCGACGAGCAGAAACATTCCTCCAAGCAAAAATCCGCGCATAATCACAGCACCCAAGGGGCGCGATAAACAGGGTTGAGCAACTCGGCCGCGCCGGGGTCGTCCCGGAGCGTTTCCGTCTGCGGATCCCAATGCAGGGTCCGCCCGGTCAAGGCCGCGATGTGCCCGAGGTGGCCGACGCTGGCGCTGCGGTGCGCCGCCTCGCACGGGGCCACCGTGGTCCGACCGGTTTGGATGCAGTCGATCCAGTTGCGAAAATGATTCGTACTGCGATAAACCGGCGCAGATGTGGCCGGAGGAATCGCGCGCAGCAGGGACGGATGCGACACCTGCAGGGGCTTGTCTCGGTCCACATGCAGCCAGCCTTTTTCTCCGTAAAATTTGGTACCGCCGGGCAGATCGGACCCAACCGTCAACACCAGGCCATCGGCATAGGTGCAAACGTAACGGTAGCGCATCTCCACATCCCAAGGTGGTTCAGTGCCGTAGGTGGCAGTGCCGCTCACCCGCACCGGTCCGGTGTGGTCGAGGCCCAGCGCCCAGTGGGCGATGTCCACGTGGTGCCCGACCCAGTCCAGCAAATTTCCTCCGCCAAAATCCAGCACCCAGCGCCAGTTCCATTTCACAATCCGCGCGTCATACCGGTGCCAAGGCGCGGGCCCCAGCCAGAGATCATAATGAAACCCCGCAGGCGGGCTGTCGGTCCTTTGCGCATCCCGATAGGAAATTCCTCCAAAGGTGCCGGCTTCGACATGAGTGACCTTGCCCAGCGCGCCGTACCGCACCAGCTCCACCGCCCGGCGAAAATTTTCCACCGAGCGCTGCCAGCTTCCCGTCTGCCAGACAATGCCGTTGCGCTCCACCGCGTCGCAAATCGCCCGGCCTTCCCGCAGGGTGTGCGCAAGGGGTTTTTCCCCGTAAATATGCATCCCCGCCCTCGCCGCCGCAATCGCCACCAACGCATGCCAGTGATCGGGCACCGACAGCACCACCGCGTCCGGCCGCGCCTTGGCGATCAGCTCCCGGTAATCGTAAAACCCCTGCGTGCCGCGTCCATGGTAGTGGCTATCCACCCTTTGCTGCCCACGCCGCATCGCCGCCTCATCGACATCGCACACCGCAGTCACCTGAAACTCCGGAATGCCCAAGCAACTCCCCATGTTGGCCACGCCTTGGTTGCCATAGCCAATGACGCCGACCGTCACCCGGTTGCTCGGTGCCACCGCCCCGTCGCGCCCCAACGCCCGCGCGGGGATGATCGCAGGAAACACCGCCGCCGAGGCCAGCGCCAATCCAGTTTGGCGAAGAAAATTACGACGGGAAATCTGGGGATTTTTCATGACGGGAAATTCACGCTACCAGACAAAGAAACAAGGACTGGCACGTTTTTGTTCCGCACGCTGGGCCAAAGCGGCGACGACGACAACACCCGTTTCCCGCAAAGGAAATTTGGCGGCCGGAAGCCGGATTTTTCAGCACCAAGACGCGGAGGAAACACCGCGCCCGCAAAGGAAAAATTTGGAGTGCGGCGATCCGCGCCGCTTTGGATCCCCGCAAAGGAAAGGCCAAAGAAAATCAGCCATTGAACCCGAAAGAAATTCTTTCGTGTCTTATTCGTGTCCATTCGTGGTTTCGCCTTCCCCACGCCATTTCCTTCGCGCCCGTAAACGCGATGAGGAGATCGCCGGTCCACCTGCGGCCTACGTGGTTCAAATCCCAAAACAAAGCGGCGAGAATCGCCGCACTCCAAAAGGCGCAAGGGAAAGTTCTTTCGCGGCCATTCGTGGTTCCAACCTTTTCCTCACCATTTTCCCTCGTGTCCTCTGAGAACTCTGTGGTTCAAATTCTCGCACCACCCCAGCAAAGGAAAAATTTGGAGTGCGGCGCTCCGCGCCGCTTTGGATCCCCGCAAAGG
>CALNBE010000060.1 GCA_937874455.1 uncultured Opitutia bacterium
CGGCGGGCTTTTTTTCTCCCCGTATCCGGCGCTTGCCAAATTTCCTCCGCCCGCGTTTTTTCCTCCCATGCGTTCCCACGAAGTTATTCGCCGCTCCTTGGACAAAACCTCCCCCAAGGCCGTCGCCAGCGATTTGGGCATTTCCCTCTCGCTCATCTACAAGTGGGCCGAAGCTCCCGACGGCAAAAGCGGCACGCCCAATCCGCTGGAACGCGCCGCCCAGCTCTATCAGGCGACTGGCGATCCGGCAATCATGCACTGGCTCTGCAAGCAGGCGGGCGGCTACTTCATCCCCGAGACCGGCGACCATGTGGACGCGCCGCTCAACGCGTCCGTCCACAAAATCGTCGGCCAGTTCGCCGCCCTGCTGGGCGAAGTCGCCCAAGCCGCCAGCGACAACAACATTTCCTCCGCCGAAGCCAAACGCCTGCGCCAACTCTGGGATTCTCTCCGCACCGCCACCGAGGGCTTCGTCCGCGGTTGTGAAAAGGGCGACTTCGACTCCGTCCGCCAAACCCTGCACGCCGGCTCCTCCCCATGCGCGTAATCTGGCGCATCTCCGTTTATTTCCGCCGCCATCGCGCCCTCTTCGCGCTCACGCTGCTGCTGGCGGTCGTCATGACCGGTGCCGCGCTGGCCGTCCCGGTCGCGGTGCGCTGGGTGCTCTCCGAATTGGAAACGGGCGCCGCACCCGCCACTTTCCTTTGGGGCGGGCTGGCCATTCTGGGACTGCAATTCCTCCGCGAGCTGTTCAACTGCCTGCGTATCCGGGTCAACAATACCGCCGAGCAGCGCATTCTCGCCGACATCCGCCGCGACCTGCACGAGCGGCTGCTCGACCTGCCGGTTTCCTTCTACGACAAACGCAAGAGCGGCGAAATCGCCTCCCGCGTGATCGACGATGTGGCCAATGTCGAGCGCGCCTTGCTCGATGGCACCGAACAGGGCCTGAGCGCCGCCCTCACCCTCGTCGGCGTGGTGGCCGTGCTCTTCTGGATCAACCCGCTGCTGGCCGCCGGAGTCTGCCTGCCGCTGCCGCTCGTCCTCGCCATCAGCATCTGGTACAACCGCCGGAGCAGTGACCGATGGAAGGGCGTGCGCGAAGCGTCCGCCGACCTCAACAGCCTGCTGGTCGAGGACATTCAGGGCAACCGGCTGATCCAATCCTTCGCCCTGCAAGACCGGGAAAAAAAACGCTTCGCTGGCAAAATCACCGATCTGGCCCGCTTCACCCTGCGCGCCATGTTCCAATGGTCGCTCTACAGTCCGGGCACCAGTTTCCTCGCCAACATCGGAGTCATCACCGTCTTCATCCTCGGCGGCTGGATGATCGCCTCGGGGCGCGCGGGTTTCGGATTCCCCGAACTGATCGCCTTCTACATGTACGCGGTGATGCTCTACGAGCCGATCGCCCGCATGACCGCGCTCAATCACCTGCTGGCCGCCGGTCAGGCTTCCGGCAAACGGGTCTTCGAAATCCTTGACCACCCGGTCGAGGTCGCTTCGCCCGCCCAACCCGTTCCCTTTCCCGAAGGAAAAATCACCGCAACGCTGGAAAACGTTTCCTTCGCCTACGACAGGCGCGGCGACATCCTGAAAAACTTTTCCCTCACCATTCCCGCCGGGCAAGTCACCGCCTTGGTCGGCCACACGGGCGCGGGCAAAACCACTGTCGCCGCCCTGCTGATGCGCTCCTACGATGTGCAATCGGGCGCGGTCAAAATCAACGGCACCGATGTCCGCGAATTCGATTTGCATTTCCTCCGCCAGCACATCGGCCATGTCGCCCAAGACCCGTTTCTCTTCGACGGCACGGTCGAGGACAATCTGCGACTCGCCAAGGAAAATGCCACCGCAGAGGAAATGCGTACAGTGCTCGAATCCGCCGC
>CALNBE010000061.1 GCA_937874455.1 uncultured Opitutia bacterium
GGAGTAGTCGAAGGAAAGGCGGCCGGCGGCGGCGTCCCATTGCAGACGCAAGATGACGGAGTCGCCGGGGACGAGCGGGGATTGGAATTTGAGCGACTGGACGCGCGCGGGGTGCTGGCCGGGGGCGAGGTGTTGTTGGGCGAAGTGGACGGCCCAGTGCAATTGGGCGATGCCCGGCAGCAAGGCGGCGCGGGGGAAATGGCCCTGGAACCAGAGCAGGTCGGCGGGCAAAGGAAAAGCGAGCGTGCATTCCGTGGCGGAGGCGGCAAGCACGGTGACGGCGGGGCGGGTCGGCGCGAAGAGCTGGCGGAGTTGTTCCGGCTCGCGCTTGCCCATGGAGTTTTCGGGGATGCGCGGAAGGATTTTGATCTGACGCGGAATGGCGACCGGTTCGAGGAAGGCGCGGAGCTGGCGGCGCAGCGCGAGGAGGAAAGGCCCGTGGCCGAGCCGGGAGAATTTTTCCGCGCCCGCGGAGGAAAGCACCAAGGCGGCGGCGAGGAAGGTGCGGGAAGCGTGGGTGAGCGGTGTGACGGCGGCATCGGCAATCTCCGGCAAGGCGCGCAGCCGGGCCTCGACCTCGGGCAGGGCGATGCGTTTTTCCTCGATTTTGACGATGCGGTCGAGACGCCCCAGCAGTTCAAAGGAACCGTCGGCGTGGAGCGAAATTTGGTCGTCGGAGGAATGCGCGGAGTCGTCGGGGAGGAAAGGCGAGCGGAGGAAAAGGCGCCCGGCGGCATCGGAGGAAACGGCCACGCCCGGCAGCGGTTGCCAGCGGTCAGAGCGGTCGGCGGTGTCGCGCCAGGCGACGGCCCCCGTCTCGGTGCTGCCGTAGATTTCGAACGGCGCGACACCCAGTTGGGCGGAGGAAATTTCCTTTGCCTCCGGCGGAAGAACACCGCCCGCGGAGAGCACCAGCCGGGCTGGCAGCGGCGGCAGTTGCGGATCGAGCCGTTTGAGAAAAGCTGGACTGGTGACGAGGGAAAACGGCGCGGGGGCGGTGGCGAGCTGCTCGTGGTATTCGACCAGCCGGGCGTTGAAGGGGGCGCCGAGGGTGAGCGGCAGGAGAACGCGGAACTGGAAACCGTAGAGATGGTGGTGGGCGGTGGTGCCGAGCACCAGCGAGCCGGGGAGTTTTTGGCCCCAGTGCGCCGCGTGGAGATCGTTTTCGGCTTGGAGCTGGGCGATGGATTTTTCGACCCGCTTGGGTTGGCCGGTGGAGCCGGAAGTGAAGAACACCACGCGGGCGGGCGGAGGAAAATTCCGGAGCCGGGAGAACCGGGCAGGGCAGGGCGAGCGGTTGGTCGGCGAGGACGGCGGCGAAGTGCCCGGAGGAAAATTGTTCGGCCAGCAGGGAGGCGCGGGAGTGGCCTGGCAGGACCAGGGTTTTGCCCGCGTGCAGGACGGCGAGGACGGCGGCGGCGAAGCGGGCGGCATCGTCGCAGCAAACCGCCCAGGCGGATTCGGGGCGGGCGGAAATTTGTTCGGACGACGCGGCGACCGCGGCGCGAAAATCTCCCAGTGCGAGCCAGGAGCCGTCGGCCAGCCAGGCGACGCGCGTCGCGGCGGGGCGGGTGGCGGAGGAAATTTCGGCGAAGGAAATCGGACGGAAGGCGGTCATTTTTCAGCGAGCAATTTTTGGCGAACGAGCCACTCCCCCGCGAAGAGGATTCCCATGAGCGCGTAGCTGATTGCGCCGTTGTAGAGCGTCCAGAGCGCGAGGTCGCCGTGCAGCGCGGTGGCCAGGGCGACGGTGCCGTTGAGGAGGAAAAATCCGCACCAGACCCCGGTGACGCGCCGGGTGTGGCGGACGCCGGCCTCGGGCAGATCGGGATGGGAAAGGCGGGCCAGCCGCTCGATCACACAAGGTGGGC
>CALNBE010000062.1 GCA_937874455.1 uncultured Opitutia bacterium
GTTGACGGAGTCGATTTCGCAGCGCGGTCCGCCCGTCCATGCTCCGCAACGTGTAGCCGCCAGGGCTGTCCGGCATTTCGTAAATGCCGTTTTTCAACAAAACCTCGAGCACCGAAATCGACTCCGTCAACAAGTGCCTTAGCTGGGCCCAGGTGTTCCCCACACTCACCAGCAGGCTCAGGTCATCCGCCTGCCGCTCGGGAATTCCGGGAATTTTACTGTCCACAATCAGCTTCAAGCATGCCGCCTGTTGCTCCGCCTTCGGCAGCTCAGTCAGCTCGGCAAAATTTTCCTCCACCAGCTCCACCAGCATCCGGTATTGCCGCACCACCCCGTCCGTTTCCTCCGTCGCCACCCGGTACACGGGCGGCGTGTCCCTCTGGATCCGCTGCCAGGACTGGGCTTGGGCATGCGCGCTTTTGTATTCAAAATTAAAATCCGCCTCGTAGCGGACGTTCGACACCATGCCCGGCACCAACATCGGCAAATGCGGCGGGCGGCCCCAAAAGCACACCAGCACCAGCACCACCGCCATGAACACCATCACCCCCCCCTCCCACGCCCAAGGCGGTAGGTGATACCACGGCTGCTCCGCATTCTCACCCTCCACCACACGACGCACCATGGCCATGTCTTCGCGGCGATGCCGTTTGCGCTCGAAAAGTCCCATAAACAAAACGTCGGGACGGTAAGTTCGGCCCGCCGGAGTGCAAGTTTAACTGACACCGGGACTTTCCGCCAAACATCCCGCGTTTCCGCCTTGCCTGTCCCGCCGTCTGCGTTTGCGCTAGCAGGACATTATGCAGCTGAAAATCGCAATTCTTCCCGGAGACTACATTGGCCCCGAGGTCATGGCCGCCGCCCTTCCCATTCTCGAAGCCGTCCTCGCCAAAGGCGGACACTCCCTCGAATACTCCTTCCACGATATCGGCGGCGCTGGCATCGACAATCACGGCAAGGCCCTGCCCGACTCCACCCTCGCCGCCTGCCAAGCCGCCGACGCCATTCTCTTCGGCTCCGTGGGCGGGCCCAAATGGGAAAAACTTCCTCCCGCTGCGCAACCCGAGCGCGCCTCCCTGCTGCCGCTGCGCAAACACTTCAAACTCTTCGCCAACGTCCGCCCCGGCTTCCTTCCGCCCGCGCTGATGGATGCCTCACCGATCCGGCCCGACCGCATCCCCAACGGTATCGACATGGTCTGCATCCGCGAACTCACCGGCGGTCTCTACTTCGGACAGCCCAAACAAACCTCCGCGCTCGACGACGGCGATGTCGAGGCGGTGGACACCATGGTTTACCGCAAAAGCGAAATCCTCCGCATCGCCGACGTGGCCATCGCCACCGCCCGCGCCCGCGGCAAACGCCTCCTTTCCGTGGACAAGGCCAACGTCCTCGAGTGCTCCGTGCTCTGGCGCAAAACCGTCTCCGAGCATGTCGCAGCCACCGCACCCGACATCGCCCTCTCCCACATGTATGTTGACAACGCCGCCATGCAGCTGGTCCGCGACCCCGCCGCCTTCGACGTAATTTTCACCGAAAACATGTTCGGCGACATTCTTTCCGACGAAATGGCCGTCGTCTGCGGTTCCCTCGGGATGCTTTCCTCCGCCAGTCTCGGCGACATCACCAACCGCCACGGCCAACCTTTCGGTCTCTACGAGCCCGCCGGCGGCAGCGCGCCCGACATCGCGGGCCAAAACAAGGCCAATCCCTGCGCCCAAATCCTCAGTGCCGCCTTGATGCTTCGCCACAGTTTCGGCCTCAACGCCGAGGCCGACACCATCGACGCTGCGGTGAAAAAAACCATCGCCGACGGCATCCGCACCGGCGACATCGCCTTCGGCGGTGCCAGCGTCGGCACCAAGGAAATGGGCGCCGCCGTCCTCGAACGGCTCGCCTGATCTGCAAAAAGTCCTCCGGCGCGGAGCAAAATTTCCTCCGCGATTTTCCTCCGCGCCAAAGACATTTTCCCCGCCGTCATGCCGCCTCCCAAAAAACGCAAACTCCTGCCCAAGGACTTCGAGACGCCCTTCAGCGCCGACCCGCAGGAGGCCAAACGCCTCCGCGCCGAAGCCCTCGGCAGCGCCTTCATGCGCGTGCCCCAGCTTCGCATCGAGGCCGCCCGCGACCTGCTCGACCTTGGATTCACCCAGCTCTACCAGATCGCCGGACGTTCCCCCGAGACCCTTTTCGCCGACATTCGCCAAAAACGCCCCGCCACACCTGACGCCCGTCTCGCCGATTTTCGTCTCGCCGTTTACGTCGCCGAAACGCCCGTCCCAGACAAAGCCAAACTCCACCCCGCCGCCTGGACCTGAGCCATCCCCCGGCCCTCTGTGTGAGAACCCCTTCACATCACCACCCCATGAAAAACACCCCCCATCGCCCTATTTTTCCTCTCCACCCTGCCCGGCCGACACGTGGAAATGCGCGGAATTAACCGCCCCATCGCCCCTCCTTCCCAAAGAAAAACCCGCCGAAGCCTCCGGCGGGTTGCTTGAAGAAAATTTTCCTCCGCGACTCAGATCAACTTCAGCGCGTAGGGCGAGGGTTCGCCTTTGTTGCGACGGCGCACGGATTCCAGGTATTCCTCGCGGAACTTCGGCACCGCTGACTGCACGGGCCAAGCCACCGCCTCGCCATGGGCGCAAATGGTGCGGCCGGCCACCTGATCGGCGATATCCTTGAGCATCGGCACATCCTCCTCACGGCCGCCGCCGGCGGCGATACGCTTGGTGATGCGCGAGAGCCAGAGCGAGCCTTCGCGGCAGGGCGTGCATTGGCCGCAGGTTTCGTGCGCGTAAAACGCGTTCAAGTTCGCCAGCGCCTGGATCATTTCCACCGAGTCGTCGAGGACGATGGTGCCGCCGGTGCCGAGGCCGGTGCCGCAGGCCATGATGGAGTTGGCGTCGAGCGGGATGTCCTCCAGCGCCCAGTCGAACTCCTCGCCACTGGGGAGTTTTCCTTTGAAGCGATCGCCGAATTTCAAAATTTTCGTTGAGGAGCCACCGGGGATGATCGCCTTGAAGGTGCGGCCGTCAAGCGGGCCACCGCAAAAGTCGTAGAGCAACTGGCCAAAAGTCGCCTTGCCCGCCTCGATCTCGTAGAGGCCGGGCCGCTTGACCAGCCCGCTCACGCCCCAGATGTGGGTGCCCCTGTCGCCGGGCACGCCAATCTTGGCAAACTCCGCGCCGCCCATCGCGATGATGTGCTTCACCTGCGCCATGGTCTCGGCGTTGTTCACAATCGTCGGGCAGTTGTAGAGGCCGAGCACTGCGGGGAAATACGGGGGCTTGATGCGCGGGTAGCCGCGTTTTCCTTCGAGCGACTCGATCAATCCAGTTTCCTCGCCGCACACGTAGCAGCCGCCGCCACGATGCACGATGATTTCCACCGAGTAGTCGGAGCCAAGGATGTTGTTGCCGCAAAAATGATGCGCCTTGGCCTCGGCGATGGCCTTTTCCAAAAGCTTCGCGCCATGCTGGAATTCGCCGCGGATGTAAATGAAAGCCTGCTTCGCCTGAATCGCGTAGGCGGTGATGAGGGTGCCCTCGACGATCTGGTGCGGGTCGTTGTAAATGATCTGCCGGTCCTTGTAGGTGCCGGGTTCCGACTCGTCGGCATTGACCACCAGATAAACCGGCTTGCCGGATTTGCGATCGAGGAAGGACCACTTCACGCCGGTCGGGAAACCCGCCCCACCGCGTCCGCGCAAGCCGGAGGTTTTCACCTCGTCGCACACCGCCTGCGGCGGCATCGCGAAGGCTTTTTTCAGCGTCTCATAGCCACCGTGGCGGAGGTAGCAATCGATGTCGGTCGTGTAGCCGGGCTGGCCGATGTGGGCGTAAATGATGCGACGTTCTTGAGCGGACATGAGGAAAGGAAAAAATTTTGGCGGAAGATCAAAAATCAACCGATCGGGTGTATTCAACAAGGAAGGGCACCTCGTTTTTCGCCCGCAAAATGGGCAGTGTATAACCTTGGGACAGCGCGCCGATCACCGGTTGCGCAGTGGCCGACTCGCCGAGGCAGTAAAGCATGTTCGGGGTGTTTTGATAAAAATACAACTCGCGCGCGGCCCCGTCCTTGGTCTTGTAAAATCCGCCTTGCGCGTCGGCCCAGCGTCCGCTGTTGCCGCTGCGGAAGATGAAGGTGTAGTCGTCGTTAAACGTCAGCAACCGTTCGCCGATTCCCGCCTGCGGGAAGCTGGCGGTGCGCTCCCAGACGCCGACAACCGGGGCATCGGAAGTCGGCGTGCAACCCGCAAGCAGCAACCCCCCCAGTGCGAAACCAAGGAGAAGAACGAGCCGTTTTTTTCCGGCGCGAAGGAAAGCGCATATTGAGGCGTTCATGCTGTCAGGGGGGAGAGTTAACCTTTCCAGGCGGCGGTGCCGGGAACAAATTCCTTTTTGCCGTATTCCGGATCGCTGAGCGTGGCACGAATATTATCGGCAAGTTCCTTCACCCTTTCCGGAGTGATTTCCTCGTGCAGCTCATGATCCACGTGCACCACCGGGCCGGTGCCGCAGGAGGCGATGCACTCAACAAACTCCAGTGACACCGAGCCGTCCGCGGCGGTTTCGCCGCGCTGGATGCCGAATTCCTTCTCCAGTGCCTCCATGGTGTGGTAGGCGCCGCGCAGCGCGCAGGAAAGGGTGCGGCAGACGCGGATGTGGCGCTTGCCGATGGGCTGCCGGTGAAACATCGGGTAAAAGGTCGCCACGCCCAGCACTTCCATCGGCGTGGTGCCGACTTTCTCCGCGACCCATTCAATGATCTCGTGGCAAATCCAGCCGTGATCCTCCTGGGCGAGGTGCAGCAGCGGCAGGGTGGCGCTCCGTCTTTCCGGGTAGAGGGCGATGATTTCGTCGGCCTTGGCGAGGGTCTCGGGCTTGAGTTTCGAAGTCATGGGAAAAGGGTCGTTTTTATCACAAAGACACGAAGGTTCCCCAAAGAGCACACCGATTGCATGCACTGAATAAAAAAGCTTCGTGCGCTTGGTTCATACTTTGTGCCTTTGTGTTTAAAGGAAGTTGCAAAGGTTGATTGGCGCTTACCGGTCGCACTCGCCCATCACGAAGTCGAGCGAGCCGAGGATGGCGGTGATGTCGGTCATGTAGTTGCCGGGAATGATCGCGGGCAGGATACCGAGCGACACAAAGCTGCCGCCGCGAATGTGCAGGCGGTAGGGCACGCCGCCGCCCTTGGAATGGATGAAAAAGCCGAGCGCACCCTTGGGATTTTCCGCCTCAAAGTAAACCTCGCCCGGAGGAATCTGCGGCCCCTCGGTGGTGAGCATGAAGTTCTGGATCAGCTCCTCCATCTTGGTCAGCACGCCGTCTTTGCGCGGCGGGAAAATTTTCTTCGCGTCCTCCGCATACCACGGACCGTCGGGCATTTTGGCGATGGCCTGCTTGACGATGCGGATCGACTGGCGCAACTCCTCCATGCGGACAAGGTAGCGGTCATAGCAGTCGCCGACCGTGCCGACGGGGATGTCGAATTCGTAGTTCTCGTAGCCGGAATAAGGCTTGTCCTTGCGCAAATCCACCGGCACGCCGCTGGCGCGCAAATTTGCTCCGGTAAAGGCGTAGGCAATGGCCAGTTCCTTGGAAACTGGCGCGATGTCCTTGGTCCGGTCGAGGAAAAGTTTGTTGCGGGTGAGCAGCTTGTCCACCTCGTCAATGGTGCGGGGCAGCTCGTCGCAAAATTTCTCCACCTTGGCGAGCCAGCCCTCGGGCAGATCGCGCGCCACGCCGCCGATGCGGGTGTAGCTGGTGGTAAAGCGGGCACCGGTCAGTTCCTCGAAGAGCGAGTAAAGTTTTTCCCGCTCGGTGAAGGTGTACATGAAAATGGTCCACGCGCCCGTATCCATGCCGTAAACACCGAGGCCCAGCAGGTGGGAGGAAATGCGGGCCAGCTCACAGCACAGCACCCGGATGGCCTGGCAGCGCGGCGGCACTTCCAGCTTGGCGAGTTTCTCCACCGCGATGGCGTAGGCGACATTGTTGGCCAGCGGCGCGAGGTAATCCAGCCGGTCCGTGTAGGGAACAAACTGGTTATAGGTCATGTTCTCGGCGATTTTCTCATCGCCACGGTGCAGGTAACCAATCACCGGATCGCACTTGGTGACAATGTCGCCGTCCAGCTCCAGCCGCAGTCGCAGCACCCCGTGGGTCGCCGGGTGCGAGGGGCCCATGTTGAGCAGCATCTTCTCGCCGGGCGTCTCTTCAGCCAGCTCGTGGGCGCGGGCGGCAATGTCGCCGAGGGAAATTTCTTTGATTTCAGACATGTGAAATAACGCTGAAGGTTAGCGGGTCGGTTTCGGCTGCGTTTCGTTCCAGCTCTGGTCTTTGCCATGCGGTTCGCCATCGTGCATGGTTTTGCCGGGCGTGGCGACAAAGGGGCCGCCGGCCAGCGGTGCGGGACGCACCTTTGTGCGGGCGCCTTCGATCTGGTCGTCGGAGGGAATGTCCGTTTCCTTCCCAGCCAAAGGAAATTCTTTCCGCAACGGGTGCCACGGGTAGCTGTCCCACATCAAAATGCGGCGCAGATCGGGATGCCCCGCAAAGTCGATGCCGAACATGTCGTGGGCCTCGCGCTCGAACCAGTTGGCGGAGGGATAAAGCGCCACCAGGCTGGGAATGCTTGGCGCGACGTCATCCGGCGCGGCGCAAACCACGCGGAGGTATTCGCACTTGGCAGTGCGGACAAAATGATAAACGGCGGCAAAGCGCGGACTTTCCTGATCCCAGTCCGCCCCGGCAATGTCCGTCAGCATGTCGAATCCCAACTCGTCGCGTAGCGCGGTGGCAAAGGAAACCAGATTTTCCGCCGGGACATTGACCGCCGGATGGTCGGCACTGCCGGAGCGCGGCGTCAGGTAGGAAAACCGGGCCAAAAGAGTGGATTGGAGAGAAGAAACGGTGTCGGTGGCGGACATAACGGTGAAAATGAGAAATGGGAAATGAGAAATAAGAAAGGTGAGTTAGCGGGTTCGCGCCTTTGCGGTTTTCAATGAGGCGACCAGCACAGCAGTGATTTCGTCCGCCTCCCTTTTTAACGAAGTTAGTTTTTCGGCAGACAAGGCGCCGTGCTCCTCGATCAGCTCCAGCCAGAACAAGGTTTCATCGGACTCCTCCACTGCCACGCTCATTTTGGAAACGAAGTGCGCGCCGCTTTGCGCCCGAAATGCACTGCGAAAATTTGCGGCAACAGCGGTGCCGCTCCGGGCAATCTGCTTGCTCAGCGCCCAGCCCGAAGGTGTTTTGGGCAGCGAATCGGCGACCTTCAACACCCGCAGGGCAAACTGCTTGGTTCGGCTGGCAAAATTCACATCCATTCTTATTCCCTATTTCTAATTTCCCCTACGCCACCACCTTGGTGTCAACAATGCGGGAGGGCCGCGGGCGCAGGAGGGTTTTGGTGGCGGGTTCGCGGCGGATTTTTTCCTGCAGAAGCATCATCCCGTCCAGCAAAGCCTCGGGCTTCGGCGGACAGCCGGAGATGTAAACGTCCACCGGCAGAATCCGGTCCACGCCCTGCAAAGTGGCATAGGAGCGGAACATCCCGCCCGACGAGGCGCAGGCACCCATCGCCACCACCCATTTCGGCTCGGCCATCTGGTCGTAAATGCGGCGCACCACCTCGGCCATTTTGTAAGTCACTGTGCCAGCCACGATCATGCAGTCCGATTGCCGGGGAGAAAACCGCATCACCTCCATCCCGAAGCGGGAAATATCAAAGCGCGAACCGCCGGAGCCCATCAGCTCAATCGCGCAGCAGGCCAGCCCCATCGGCATCGGCCACACCGAATTGCTCCGCACCCAATTGATGACGGCGTCGGCCTTGGTCACAATGACCTCGCCTTCCACCTTGCTGTTGTAGCCGTACTCGGTCGTCGAAGAACTCATGGAAAAATTGCGTTGAGGGATCTCCTGTCTGCCGCAGGAGAAAGAAGCGTCGGAAAGTAAAAAAAACACGGCACGACGCAAGCGACAAATCGGGCCCCACCCGTGGGCCGCATCCTGCCACTCTGGATAGAAAAATAAGGAATTTGCCCTATTTTTATTCGGAAAAATTCCTATAAAAACCCTATTTTCCCGCTTGCACTTTCCCCATTTTTCACATCCATTATTTGCGTTATGCCAATAAAAGCAGTCCTCGTCCCGGTCGCCGACGGTTTTGAAGAAATCGAAACCTTCACTCCTGTTGACATTCTCCGCCGCGCCGGGGCCAAGGTAGTCACTGCTGCCCTTGGCAACGAATTGCTGGTCACCGGACGCTCCGGAATCACCCTGCAAGCGGACAAGCGTTTCGACGATTGTAACGCTTCCGACTTCGACATGCTGCTCATTCCCGGCGGGCCAGGGGTCAACGAGCTGAGGGCCGAGCAGCGGCTGGGCACCATAGTCCGCTACTTTGCCGCCGCCAGTCGGCTCATGGGGGCGATTTGCGCCGCGCCGCTGGTGCTGCACGACTCCGGTGCCCTGATCCGCCGTCGCTACACCGCCCACTTCTGCACCAAGTCCGAGCTGCCCGACGCCCTTTACGACGAGCCAGTGGTGCGCGACGGCAACATCATCACCGCCCGGGGCGCAGGAGTGGCGGTAGCCTTCAGCATCGAGTTGATTCGGGCACTTTACGACGACGCCAAGGCCGAAGAGGTCGCCCAGTCCATCATGGCTTGAACGGCACTCGGCGCACCGCCGTCAGCACTTGGAACTTGTGTCCAAAATGCGCCGGATGCAGCAGCGCCCGGAGGCGGCTGCGCTCCTGCTCCAATCCCGGATCAGGCGCGGCCAACAGTGCGGCAATTTCCTCCGCAGCCCGGCGCATGAAAAACGCCTCCTGCCGTTCCACCCGGATTTCCTCGAACCCGTAATCCGCCAGCAAGCGCTCCAACCGCTCCCAGAGCACATGGCAGGTCAAATCCTGTTCTCCTGGCCGGGCCAGCAGATCGTTGTGCTGCCGGTGCCGCCAGTACGCCCGGGCCGTGCCCTCCGGCGCATCCGTCAGACACTCGGCCAGCGTTTTTCCGTAGTCGAAAAAGACAAGCGCCCCGGCCCACTGTTGTGCCGCCAACTGGCGCAAAATTTCCTCCGCGCCCGCAGGAAAATCCACCGTCCAGCCCTCGTGCCACGGGGTTGGCAATTCCGCCGCCAGCGCCAGCGTTTCCTTTGCGGAGAAATCCTCCAGCAGGATTTCCGCGATTTCCTCCGCGCCAATTTGCACCCCAAGCTCGCGCCAGCGTCCGCCCCGGAAAATCAGCCGGTGAAACGGCTGCGCATCCAACAACTCGTTGGCAAACACCACCGCATTCCCCGCCACCGCCAGCGTTTCCCCCGCCCGGATCGTCCGCACTCCGGCGAAAGCCGCCGATTCTCCGGCAAACAAACTTTGCTCCGGCTCCGCCCCAATCTCCACCAAAGTGCAACGCCGGCATTCCTCCGCGCCCAGCAAATTTCCCGCCGCCGCCCGCACCAGCCGGCCAAACAGCGGCCCGCCCAAGCTCGCCGCAGTATAAAAATCCGTACCCGTTTCCTTTCCCACCCGCCGCCGCTCGCGCCGATAGTAGCCGCGATCCGGATGATGCAACGCCAGCGCGGTGAAACGTCCGTAGTCCATCCGCCCATCCGCGCCCGCTGCCTGGCGCAGCAGGGCCGTCATCTCCGGGCCATTTGTGAAAGGGTGCATTTACAAAAGGAATCAGTCCCGTCAATGTGCCGCCCATGCCCAAACGCGCCAGTGTTTTTTGGACCCTCCTGCTCTGTCTTTTCTGCGGACTGGTCGCCTACGTGACGCCCATCCTGATTCTCGACCCGGCGGCCCGCGCCTGGTTTCACCCCGCATTCCTCTCGGAATGGCTGCGCATTGGCCAGGCGATGCGCCTCACCGCCACCCATTACTACGAGCCGGAAAACGTCTCCTACGACCAGCTGGGACTCCACGCGCTGGACGGCATGGTCGAAAAGCTCGACCGATACAGCGAATTTCTCCCGCCCTCGGCCTTCGACTATTTTCAACAACAAACCGCACAAACCTACGTCGGTATCGGTGTCGCCTTCGAGAAACTCGACGGCATTCCCACCATCACCCGCGTCTATCCCCAAAGCGGAGCCGCCGAGGCGGGCATCCTCCCCGGCGACCAAATTTTGGCGGTGGAGAAAAAACCGCTGGCAGAGGAATCCCTCGAAACCATTTTCCAGCAATTGCGCGGCGCCGCGGGCACCACCGTCAACCTTGAACTCCACACCCCCAACGACGCTGCCTCCCGTCTCGTTTCAGTTGAGCGGCGCAAAATCAATACCGACACGGTTTCCGCCCGTCCGCTCACCGCCGACGGCATCGCCCACGTCCGCATCAACGAATTTGAAAGCCGTACCGCGGAGGAACTCCGCGCCACCCTCGCCCAGCTTCGCAACAGGGGAATGCAAAAACTCATCCTCGACCTGCGCGGCAATCCCGGCGGGCTGGTCGTCGCCGCCGTTGACACGATTGGATTGTTCTGTCCCGCAAACACCCTGGTCACCTCCTCCCAAAGCCGGACTCCCTCCGAAAACCACGCCTACCGGACCAGCGGAAATCCCGATTTCCCCGCGCTGCCAATTGTGATCCTTGTCAACCGCCAGTCCGCCAGCGCCGCCGAAATCGTCTCCGGCGCACTCCAAGACCTGCAACGCGCGGTCATTATCGGCGACCGCACCTTCGGCAAGGGCGTCGTGCAGAGCATTTACAAACTCGACTCCGACCACGCGTTAAAAATCACCACCGCCCGCTACATGCTGCCCAGCGGACGGTCCATCCAGGATAGCGGGGTACAGCCCGACATTTTCCAGCCAATGGACCAGCGCGTCCGCACCCTGCGGGCCATCGCCGACACTTGGGCAGAGATCGGGCGCGCGGAGGAATTTGCCTCCCGCTTTGGGCCACCGCCCGCCGACACCCAGATCGAGGCTGCCCTCGATTTCCTCCGCGCCCTGCCGCCATCCGAACAGCAACCATGATCCTCGCAATAGAAAGTTCCTGCGACGAATCCGCCCTCGCCCTCTTCGATCCCGCCCGCGGTCTGTGCGGCGAATGGGTGCACACCCAGATCGCGCTCCACTCCGAATACGGCGGCGTGGTCCCCGACCTGGCCAGCCGCGAGCACTTGAAAAATTTCCCCGCGCTCCTGCACTGCCTGCCTGCGGATTTCTCCCCGGCGCAAATTTCCCGCCTCGCCGTCACCCGGGGCCCCGGTCTCGCTGGCTGTCTGGCGCTCGGCCTCGCCCTCGCCAAGGCGCTTTCCCTCGCCTGGCAAAAACCGCTCACCGGAATCAACCACCTGCGCGGCCATCTTTTTTCGCCCTTCATCGGACTGCACGCCGCGGCCCCGGAGGAATTTCCTTCGCGCTTCGCCGCCCTGCTGCCCCACCTTGGGCTGGTGGTTTCCGGCGGCAACACACTGCTGGTGGAACTGGACGCCGGGGGAAAGGTCACCGTGCTCGCCCAGACCGTTGACGACGCGGCGGGCGAGGCCTTCGACAAGGGTGCCAAGCTCCTCGGCATGCCCTATCCAGGCGGGGCGCTGATCGAAAAAATCGCCCGCGAAGGAAATCCCGCCGCCTTTGATTTCCCCCGCGGCATTCCCGAAAAAACCGATCCGCGACTTTCCTTTTCCGGACTCAAAACCAGCCTCCGCTACAAGCTGGAAAAAATGGACGACGCCACCCTGGCCTCCGCCCTCCCCGATCTGTGCGCCAGCTATCAAGGCGCCATCATCGCGCAATTGCTCGCCAAGACCAAGACCCAGCTCCGCGCCCGCCGCTTCGCCAGCATCGGACTCTCCGGCGGCGTCTCCAACAACAAAACCCTGCGCGCTGCCTTCGCCGCGCTGGCGGAGAAAAACCGCCTGCCCCTCCTCGTCGCCGAGCCAAAGCACACCGGCGACAACGCGGGCATGATCGCCTTCGCCGCCTTTGCCGACGCGGCGCTGCCGCCGCCCGATACCGCAAACTGGGCGCTGAATTTCGCCCCCTCGCTTACCATCGACACGCCCTGAGCGCGGAGGAAATTTCCTCCGCGGCCACCAAATCGCCCGCGCCCCGAATTTCCTCCGCGGTTGCGACCTGGGTCGCTCCCCAGATTTTTGCGCGAATTTTTCTTTTCACACGTTCTTCATTTCTTCGCCCCGATTTTGTAACACAGACAAGGCATTGTGTGCGGACTTCTTAACCCACACATATGAAACTAAAACTACCGTTCCTCGCCGCACTGGCTTCCGCCACGTTCGCTCTGGTCCACACCGCCCAAGCCCAAGACAAGGCCACCCTTGATCTGTTGGTCAGCAAGGGCCTCATCTCCGCCGAGGAGGCCGGCCAGCTCCTCGGATCCGGGAAAAAAGACTCCCTCAACATCGCGCCGAAAAGCTCCAAAACCCAAAAGCTCATCATCGGCGGCCTCGCCCAGGTGCAGTACCAAAACATCTCCATCGACGACAAACCCACCAACAACCGCTTCGAGTTGCGTCGGGCGCAAATCGACTTCGACGCCAAGCTCAATGACAACTGGAGCGCCTTCATCTCGCTGATCGCGGAAAACGGCGCCGACGACCGCGACTACCTCGACAAGGCCGGCATCACTTACAGCCACGATCTCGGCAAACTCACCGGGGGCTTCAAAAAGGTGAACTTCGCCGTCGAGGAATACACCTCCGGCAGCAAACTCTTCGCCATCGAGCGCTCCATCGCCACCAACTACTTCGCCGGTGGTCTCAAGGCCAACAGCCGCCTCGGCTTCGCCTCCCGCCACACCGGTCTCTTCTGGGACGGCAAGGTCAAGGCCGTGGACGGGCTCGAATACGGGATCGCCGTGACCAACGGTTTCCAAAATTCCGTCGCCAAAGCCTCCGCCAAAAATAACGACCTCAGCTTCTGGGGCTACGGCCAGTACACCGCCAAGCTCGCCGACGATGCCTCCATCCAGTTCGGGATCAACCTCGGTTACCAGCGCGCCGACGATACCGTCGCCGCGCCACCGATTCCTCCGTCTTCGGCTACAATCCCTTCATCAATGCCAAATTCGGCCAGGCGACCTTGAACGCCGAGTTCATCGGTGCTTCCGTCGAGCACGGCGCGACGGGCGGCGTCGATGCCTCGCCCTTCGGTGTCAACCTCACCGGTGCCTACCGCTACCAGGATCTCGAACCCGTGGTGCGCTTCAGCTACCTCGACACCGATGGACGCGGTCTGAGCAACAGCGATGTCTGGCGCAGCTCGCCCAGCAACGGTGTCACCTATGACAAGGCTTGGACCGTTTTCCTCGGCGCCAATTACTACCTGAGCCAGGATTCCATCAAGGTTTCCGCCGGGTATGAATACGCCGACTTCAGCGACTCGCTCACCGGCACCAAAGATGTGAACGGCAACGGATTCCGCGTCCAATTGCAGGCCAGCTTCTAACCGCCGCGCGGAGAAAATTTCCTCCGCAGTTCCTCAACGCCATCCGCCGCCCGCGGGTGGCGTTTTTCTTTGCCCGTTCGTGAAGTAATTTTCCTCGTCTCCACCTAATTTGCTTATGAAAAAGCGCTTCAGGGAAATATCCCTTGAGCCGGACGCCCGCGCCGCTATCCATGGCCAGCATCATGCGTTTTCTTTCGCTCCCAATTTTCTCCGCCATCGCCTTGGCTGGTTTGCTGGGCACAGGCAATGTCTCCGCCCAAGACAAGGCCACGCTGGATCTGCTGGTCAAAAAGGGCCTGATCACCCGGCCCGAGGCCGACAGCTTGCTGGCAACGCCCCAAGCCCCTGCCCTCACGGTCACCGCTAAAACACCGTCCACCACCACCATCAAAATCGGCGGCTACGTTCAGGGTGGCTACGACTGGGTGCGCTACAAGCCTTCCACCGGCGTCAAACACGCCAATTACAACGGCTTTCAACTCAACCGGGTCATCCTTAGCATCGCCGCCTACCTCGGGGAAAACTGGTGCGTCTTCGTCACTCCCGAATTCGACAACCTGCGCCAGGGCGACCGCAATTACCTGAGCGACGCGGGCGTCAAATGGGATTCCCACGCCTACGGCGCCGCCACCGTCGGTCTGCGCAAGGTCGATTTCGCCTTGGAGGAATACTCCCCCACCACGCTGTCCAAGACCATCATGAACAGCCCGATCACCAATTATTTCATCAGCGGCCTAGGCTTCGGCTCCCGGCACGTCGGAGTCTATTGGGACGGCAACCTCGGGGAAAATTTCACCTACGGCGCCGCCCTCACCAACTCCGATCAAGATCAGGTGCGCGCCAATGACGGCAACAACAAGCCTTCTTTCTGGACCAGCCTCGCCTACACCGCCAAGGACGGGGATCTCTCCCTCCGCGCCGGACTCAATCTCGGCTGGCAACGCGACGACACCGGACGCGACACCGCCACCCAGGCCTTCGGCATCACCGAAACCTTCGGCTACAACCCCTACGTGAAAATTTCCTCCGGCAAACTCTCCCTCACCGGGGAAATGCTCGGTGCCTATCTCGCCAGCGACACCCACCGCCGCGCCCTGCCCTACGGTTTCAACGCGCTCGCCGCCTACCAGTTCAACGACTGGTTCGAGCCCGTGCTCCGCGCCTCTTGGGCCAGCACCAACAACAGCCAGACCCTTTCCCCCAACCAAACCCGCAACAGTCCGGCCGACGGCGAGGGCTTCAACTCCGCTTGGGCCATTTACTCCGGCGCCAATTTCTACGCCACCGAGGCCATAAAATTCAGCGCTGGTTACGAATTCACCCGCTACCGCGAGGGCGACGCTGGCACCGGTCACGCCGACAACCACGCCATCCGCACGCAAATCCAAGCCATTTTCTAAGTTTTCCCAAAAGTCCCCCATCGGGAAAAATTCCCCGCCGCAATGCCGGCCAACGGGTGAGGCGCGATGCCCCCCATCGCCCGCTCGCACAGAAAACTTTGCCCGCCAGCCTTACTTGGCGGCGGTGGACATCGAATAGGGTTTTTCCAGACGACGGGTCTTGTTCGGCTGGTCGCCCATCTCAAAGGTAATTTCCCCGCCCCGCAGGATGTCCTGATGGGTGAGATAGGCCTTGTGATAAGGCTTCCCGTTGAGACGGACGGCCTGCACGTAAACATTTTTGTCGCTCAATTCCGGCGCATTGATCGTGAAAGTTTTGCCGTTTTCCAGATTGAGGACGGTTTTTTGGGCGTTCGGCGAGCCGAGCGCATACTGGTCGCTGCCGGGGCAAACCGGATAAAAGCCGAGTGAGGAAAACACATACCAAGCCGACATTTGCCCGCAGTCGTCATTGCCGCACAGTCCGTCGGGCGCGTTGCGATACATGCGGCGCATGATCTCGTGCAACCGGTATTCGCCTTTCCACGGCTGGTCAGTCCAAGCGTAGAGGTAGGCGACGTGGTGGCTCGGCTCGTTGCCGTGGACGTAATTTCCCATCAGCCCCTCGTCGGTGATGTCCTCGTTGTCGGCGTAATATTTTTCCGGCAGGTGCATGGTGAACAGCTCGTCGAGCCGCGCCACGAATTTTTCCTCCCCGCCCATCAGTTGCATCATCCCTGCCACATCCTGCGGCACGTAGAAGGAGTAGTTCCAGGAATTTCCTTCGATGAAGCCCTGGTTGTGCGTGTCGAGCAGGTCGAAGGGTTCGCGGAAAGTGCCGTCGATGTTTTTCGGCCGGGCGAACCCGATGCTTTCGTCGAAAACATTCCGGTAGGAGGCGGCGCGGCGGAAAAATTCCTTGGCCACCGGCGCGTCGCCCAGCTTGCGGGCCAGCGCGGAAACGGCCCAGTCGTCGTAAGCGTATTCCATGGTAATCGACGCCGAGACACCGCTGCGCTGCACGGGCACGTAGCCGTATTTTTTGTAGGCGTCGGTCGCGTCGTAATAATCCACGTTGGCACTGCTGACACAGGCCTCCAACGCCAATTTCGGATCAATGCCGATGCCCTTCACCACCGCGTCGGCCACCACGGAAACCGCGTGATAGCCGATCATGCACCAGTTTTCGTTGCCCATGTGCGCCCAGACCGGCAGCGCGCCGTGCGGGCTCTGGCGGTAGTGGTTGAGCATGGCGTTGACGATGTCCTTGCTGTAGCTTTGCGGCTTGAGCAGGTTGAGCAGCGGGTGCTCGGCGCGGTAGGTGTCCCAGACGGAGAAAACCGTGTAGTTGACGCTGCCGTCCTCGGCCTGATGGATGTTGTGATCGATGCCACGGTAGCGGCCATCGACATCCTGATAGACCGACGGGTTGATCATCGTGCGGTAAAGCGCAGTGTAAAAAACCGCCTTGCGGTTGTCGTCCGCCGTGACTTCGGCGACGCGCAATTCCTTTTCCCATGCGGCCTGGGCAGCGACCTTCACTTGGTCGAAATTTTTCCCTCCGGTCTCGGCTTCGATGTTGCGCAGCGCGCCCAGGCTGTCCACCGCCGAGAGGCCGACCTGCACTTCCAGCGGCTGGCCGTCGGAGAAATCAAAATCAAAGTAGGCGACGAGCTTGGTCCCGAACATCTCGGGAAAATTTTCCTTCATGTTAAACTTGCGCCACCAGCCGGTGTATTTGGGCCGATCAAAATCCTGGCAGCCGTATTTGAGGATGGGCTTGGAGAATTTGACCGCGAAATAAACGTGGTTCATGCGCGACCAGCCGCGGGTCAGGCGGTAGCCGGTCAGCGTGTATGCGTCCTCCACCCGCAAATTGGCCATCAGCACCTTGCCGTCGTAGTTGTAGATTCCGTGCACCAGATCGAGGATCAGGTGTCCCTCGGCGGTGTTTTCGGGGAAAGTGTAACGGTGCACCCCGACGCGCTTGGTGGCGGTCAGCTCGGCCTTGATTTTGTAATCGTCGAGCATGACCGTGTAGTAGCCCGGCTCAGCCTTCTCGGTGTCATGACGGAAACGCGAGCGGTAGCCCGTCTCCGGTTTCTCCGCAGTGCCGTTGGTCAGTTGAACCTTCCCCGTCGTCGGCATGATCAGGATGTCGCCGAGGTCGGAATGCCCGGTGCCGTTGAGGTGGGTGTGGCTGAATCCGACGATGGTCGGGTCGTCGTATTGATACCCGGCGCAATAGCGGTAAGTGGCCTTCTGGTATTTGCCATCGATATTGTGCGGCACCATTTCGGTGTCGGGGCTCAACTGCACCAGCCCGAAAGGCGCGCACGCGCCGGGGAAAGTGTGCCCCATGCTTTTGGTGCCCACCATCGGGTTCACGTAATCAATCAACCGGGTTTCCGCGCCCAACGCCATCGGAACCAGCGCCAGCACGGGGAGAAGTTTTTGCAGGAGAGACATGACAAAAAGATTTGAACCGTTGTTTTATCGGCGCCCGCTGCACAGGCAATGCCATTTGCCCGACGACGCGGAGGAAAAAAGCGAAACGGCGCGGAGGAAAATTTCCTTTGCTCAACCTGCCTTTTCCGCCACCGCGTTCACCACCAGCATCCGGGCCAGCGGATTGTGGTGCTGGTAGCCGGGATAGCGTCGCGGCCATTCATTCGGGATATCCACGAGGTAGCAGGCATGCCCCCGCTTCTGGAAAAACGCTTGCACGGCATCGCAGCTCAACACATGGCGCGGACGGTCCACCTGCCAGCCAAAGGCGTGTTCCTCCAGCCAGTCCAAGGCGAAAAACGACAGCCACAGCTCCCGGCGTGTCACCCGCAACGCCTCGGTAAAAGCCCGCTCCAGCACTTCCTCCGGCAGGTGCTCAAAGATGTCGCAGGCAAAAGTGTAGTCCACCGATTGGTCAGCCAGCGGCAGCGCGTCCACGCTGGCGCAAAGGAAATTTACTCCGGGACAGCGCCGTCGGGCGTTCCTAATATTTTTCTCCGTAAAATCCACCCCGGTGTAATCGATCAAATCAGCAAGGCCGTAGCGGGCAAAATAGCGGTAGTCGTTGGCCGAGCCGCACGCCAGCTCCAGCACTTGTGGCCGCGGCTCCACCGCCGAACCCTGCAACACCGCGCGCCATCGCTCCGCAAACGGTCCGAAGAAACGTTCGCTCCAGCCGGGCCGATTTTCCTCCGCCAATCCCGCAAACAATTCCTCCAAGGAAAATGGCAGCGGCCCGCGCAGAAAATCCGGCGGGGACAATTCCTCCGCGTCCGGTGTTTTTCCTTCGAGCAGGGCCGCCCGCAACGGCTC
>CALNBE010000063.1 GCA_937874455.1 uncultured Opitutia bacterium
GGTTTTCTCTGGATAAAACGCCGCGGCCCGTTCCAGCCGAATTTCCTCCGCCAGCATTTCCCCGCCTTCCACCGAGGCAATTTCCCCCGCGTCCACCGGCCAAATCCGGTCCACACAGCGCGCCGCCACCCACAGCGTGCCGCTCAGGCAGACCACAAAAAGCACTGCTCCAGCCACCACGCCGATGCCCAAATGGGTCCAGAAAAAAACACGGCGAAGCAAAGGAAAAACGGATTTCAGCTTGGTCATGCGCGGTAGCATAACGGTTGATACCGCGTCGCAACACTATTGAGACGTAAGTTCAACAAATTTCCTCCGCCCGCCCCAAGGCAGCGTAATCCAAAACCGAGTGGCTGATATTTCCCCGCTCCAAGCAGGCGACATCCGTGTTTTCCTCCGCGTTGAGAATCGTGTCGCCGCGCTGCCACTTGAAACGAAAACTCCCCGCCGCGTCCCTGCGGTACAGCGAGCCCCAAGGCAACACCGCTGGCACGGTCCGCTCCACCGGCGTTTCCTCCCGGCACTGTTCCGGAAAGTTCACATTGTCCACCACCATCCGCACCGCGGTTTTCCTCCGCGCCAGCGCTGTTTGGGTGAACGCCACTGCCCGCGCCGCCGCCGCCTGCAAACTCTCCCGCGTCTCCCCTTCCGTCTGCCCCTGGCGCAACCGGATGCCCTCAAACTTTTCGTTGGGCAGCATCAGGGAAAACGCCACCGCCGGCAGTCCCCAACCCGCGCCTTCCACCGCCCCCGCCAGCGTTCCCGAACTCAAACTCAGCGGCATCGTGGCGTTAAAACCGATGTTGATGCCGGAAATCACCGCGTCCGGGCGCTCCTCCAACAAATGCCCTAGGGCAATATTCACACAATCCGACGGCGTGCCGTCCACCGCCCAAGCGTCAAATCCCGCCTCCCGCACCCGCTCCGCCCGCACTTCGCGCAACCGGCTGAACGCGCGCCCAATCCAGCTTTGCTCGCCTGCGGGAGCTGCCACGCTCACCCGAAAATGCGGCAGGTGTGCCTCCACCAGCACTTGCAAAAAATACGAGTCAATGCCGTCGTCATTGGTGATGAGCACATGCGGTTTTTTCATCCGCGCAGTGCAAACACCCTTTGCCCAAATGGCAAGCGGAGGAAATTTCCTCCGCGGCTTAACGCGATCCGGCGGGTTCCTCCGCCGCTTTTTTTCCTTCCGCGTTCTGCGGGTGCCGGAAGGAATAAATCAGATAAAGCCCCACCCCGACGCAAATGCCGCAATCCGCCACGTTGAAGGCCGGCCAGCGACCGTAAAACGGCAGGATAACATCGAGAAAATCCACCACATGCCCGTGGATCAGGCGGTCGATCACATTGCCCAGAATCCCGCCGGTAAGCAGCCCGAACGCCCACTGCACACCGGGTTTCTCCAGCTCCAGCGCCCGCCGCCAGTAAAAAATTGCGAAAAGCGCGACCAGCGCCAGCAACACCAGCGCCCAGCCATAACCACTAAACAGGCTGAACGCCGCGCCGTGGTTGTAAACATGCACCAAATTGAAAAATCCGGGAATGATTTCCAGCTTGTCATCCACAGTTTCCGTTAACGGCACCCAAGCCAGCACCGCCAACTTGCTCAACTGGTCGAGCGCCAGCACGATCAACGCGACCGACCAGAAGAGACGGTAGCGTCGGAAGCGCTCCATGTTGAAGGGAGGGAAAAAACCGCCGGAAGGTCGCTTGGTCACAGGTGTCGCGTTGGGCGGTTAAACTTCCTCCGCCTCGTCAGCGTTGCCGAAGCTGATGCCGTCGCCCAACTCCGTCAGCGGATTGCCCAAGGCACCGCCGCGCCGCCGCATCCGTCGGTTCCGCTCCAGCTCTCGCTGGCCTTCCAAGGAATAACGGGTGAAGGGTACCGCAGTCAACCGATCGGCTGGGATAGGCTTGCCGGTGATTTCGCAAATGCCGTAATTGCCGCGTTTCATGCGACCAATCGCGTCGGAGATTTCCGCCAGCGCCTCCTGCTCGCTCGAAACCAGGCTCAGGGCAAAATCGCGGTCAAAAGAATCCGTTCCGGCATCCGCCATGTGCTGGCTGTAGCCCGACAAATTGCCGGAATCCTCCTTGCCAGTTTTCTTCAGAGCGTCCTCCGTGTGCAACGAAAGTCCGTCCTGCAGGCGGTGGCGCATGTCAGACAGCAGGCGGTAATACTTCCGCCACTTCTGGGGAATCATGTCCTCCTCCTTTTCCGGCGCGTCCTTGTCAAAGGGATTGAAGCCAAGAATGTCGGAAACCGAAACAGCCCCCACGTTGCGGGCCTTTACCTCCGGTGCAAAAGCCGGCTCCACCTTGCGCAGCGGCGCCACGGTCTTCGTCGTTTTCTCAGCGGCCGGATCGTAGCCATCCACCTTGGCGTGCTGGCGAGTGCGGAGGTAATCGCGCACCTCCTCCCAACTGAAGGAAACCATTGGTCGCACCGGGCGGCTGTTTGGGCGGCTGGTCCCTTTCTTTTGCCCCGGCTTGCCGGTTGACTCACCTGCTGGTGCGGGTTTTCCCCGCGTCGCAACGTCCTTACCAGGCTTGGTTGCCTTCGTCGGCACTTTGCTGGCCGTAGATGTTTTGCCCTTCGTTTCCTTTGGGGCGGGCACCTTGGTTTCCTTTTCCACCTTTGCGGCTTTGGCTTTCTCAGAAACAGGCGATTTCGACGCCTTTTTCGCAGCCGCCTTCTTCGCGGGGAGCTCCGCCTTCACAGCTTTTGGGGCTGCAGGAGCGGCCTTTTTGGGAGAAACGTTTTTTTTGGAAATTTTGTCAGCGGCCTTCATGGGCTTGGTAGGTGATGCAACGGAACCTTTTTTGCTGGGTTTGGCAGCTCCAACGTTCCGTTTGGAAATACTGGGGACCGTTTTTCTCGATCCGGGTTTGGGCAGGGTTTTGGCGT
>CALNBE010000064.1 GCA_937874455.1 uncultured Opitutia bacterium
CGGTGCTCGCGCCCGCACTGGAGCCGCTGCCCATGCCGGATTCCGCCGCCGCCGCGCTGGCCGCGCTCGATCGCTGGCAGGAGGAAAATCCCGGCGCGGTTTTCCCCGGCTGGCCCGCCTTTCAGGGCGGCCTGATGCTCGCGGTCAGCTACGATCTGGCCCGCGCCTGCGAGCCGATTTCCTCCGCCGCCCAAGCGGATCTGCCAGTGCCGCCGGTTTTCGCCGGATTCGCCCGCGAATGCCTGGTTTACGATCACCAGGAAAAAACCGTCACCGCCGTCGTGCTCGCCGAACGCGTTTCCTCCGCCGAGTTATCCACGCTACACACCGCCGCACTGACTCGCGCCCGGGATCTGCTCGGCGCATGGGAAAAACAGGTCGCCGCGCCCGCGCACGTTTTTTCCGCCGCGTCCGGCGCAACGGAAATTTCCCCGGAGGAAATTGTCACCGCCCGCACCTTCGACGAGCCCACCTTTTGCGCCGCCGTCCGGCGTATCCAGGAATACATCGCCGCCGGCGACACCTATCAGGTGAATCTTTCCCTTCGCCAAAGTTTTCCTTTGCCTGCCGCCCCGGAGCGAATCTACGAGGCGCTCCGCCAAATCAATCCCTCGCCCTACATGGGTTTGCTCCGCACCCCGGAGTTTTCCCTCGTCTGCGGCTCGCCGGAATTGCTGGTGCGCACCGGCACCGACCGCATCGAGTCCCGCCCCATCGCGGGCACCCGTCCGCGCGGAGGAAATGCCGCCGCCGACCTGGCCTTTCTGGAGGAGCTTCGCGCCCATCCGAAGGAACAGGCCGAGCACCTGATGCTGGTCGATTTGCTCCGCAACGACCTAGGCCGCGTCGCGGCGCGCGGCAGTGTCCGCGTCGATGAATTCATGGCGATTGAGGGCTACTCGCATGTCATGCACCTCGTCTCGCATATTTCCGGCGCGCTCGCCCAGCAGCCTTCCGTCAGCGAAATTCTTCGAGCCATTTTCCCCGGCGGCACCATCACCGGCGCCCCAAAAGTTCGCACCATGCAGATCATCGAGGAGCTGGAACCAGTGCGACGCGGCTTCTACACCGGCGCGCTGGGCTGGCTGGCGCTCGACGGCACCCTTAATTTAAACATCCTCATCCGCACCCTGTTTGCCCAAAACGGCCTGGCCCATGTGCAGGCCGGCGCGGGAATTGTCGCCGACTCCGTTCCGGCGCGCGAATACCACGAGTCACTCAGCAAGGCCCGCGCCTTGCTTCGCGCCGCCGCCGTGGCCGGGCTGCTGCCTTAGGGGCCACTGCAAAATTTCCTTTGCGGGAGAAAAACCCTCACCGGATCAATGCGGCGCCACCCAGCCCGCCGCAGTGGCGAGCACCAGCAAGGCCAGAAAGACCACCGCGAGCGTGGCACTGGCCACCGCAAACAATAGCAGCCGCCCCATGCGAATCGTGGCATCTTGCTCCCGCCATTGCAGCAGGCCCAGCACCACCAGCACCACCGTCGCGCCAAACAGCCCCCACAGCAGTCCGCCGAAATTGTTAAAGACAAATAGGCTCAAGTCCGGCAGCGTGCGGACTCTCCCGCTTGCCACCGCCTCCTGCAAAAACTGGTGCGAGGCCTTCCCCACCATCCCCGCCAGTAACGGCAGGGCCATGGTGAAAAAAATCGAGAAAGCCGCGACCAGTCGTTCGAAGGTGTTTTTCATAATCCCTGCAAAAAACCCGATTTTCCTCAGGATTTAAAGCGAAGAATTTTTCTCCGCCTCACGGTCACTCCTCCGTCATTTCACCAACGACCGCATGGAAATTCATACCTTAAATTAAATTTTAAATTAGATAAAATGATTTACACCCATCTTTTCCCCACCATCATCCCCATTTTCCAAATGAAATCTCCACTAGCGCATCTGGAAAACTAATAACCATATTTGATATCATGAACGCCCAATCCACGGCCCATCCGCACAATCCCGCCGATTCCACCGTCACTGCGACAGTGGAGGCTACCATGCCGAGCACTCGCAAGCAGCGCCTGCTTTCCTCCGGGCTGCTCACCAAATTTCAGGAATATCAAGATTTCCTCCGCGAGGCGCTGCGCCAGACCATGGCATTCCGGCAATCCTCCGATGCCGAGCTGGACATGCTCTCCGCCATCTGCGAGCCGCATCATTTGGTGAAGGACGAGATTCTTTTCCGTCAGGGGAACCACATCCACGGGCTCTACATCGTGGCTCGGGGCGCGGTTTTCCTCCAAGTGCAGCACTCCAAAACGCGCAAGCACCTCTACGGCGCGTTTCATGCGGGGGATGTATTTGGCGAAAGCTCCTTGCACGACGAATCCCCCTGCCCGCTGGAATGCCGGGCGTTGGAGGACAGCGTGGTCCTGCGCATTCCCGCCGACAAACTTTTGCAATTCCTGCACAGCCAGCCCGCGCTGGCCATCCAGGTCATTCTCTCCATGAGCCGCCGCATCGACAAGCTGGTCAGCCAATTGAGCGATTTCAAGGTCCACGCGGTGGAGGATCGATTCCTCTCCTGGGTCGCGCGGCGCATTCCCAAAAACGCGGATTCCGCCGGCATCCAACTGGGCGTAAAGCGCATTCTCGCCGCCGAACTGGGCGTCACCGCCGAAACGCTTTCCCGACTCCAGCGCAAGCTCAAGGAAACCAACTTGGTGATCATCAAGGGACGCAATCTTTTCATCCCCAACTGCAAGGCATTCTGGGATTATTTCCTCCGCTCGACCCAGCAGGGAAGCGGCGCGGAGAAAACCCCCGCTCCGGCACCTGCCCTCGATCACTGAGGCCCGTTCGCCAGATTATCCCCGCCGCAAAAATTTCAGCACCTCCGCGAGCGGGCGGCAGTTCAAAATGTGCCGTGGCTCCAGCCAGCCTTTTCTCGCCGCCGCCACGCCGTTGCGGACAAATTGCAAGTGCTCCGGCGCGTGCGCGTCGGGGTTGATGGCGCACAGCAAACCCTTTTCCGCCGCCCGCCGCCAGTGCCGCCAATCCATGTCGAGCCGCCGCGGATTGGCGTTCAGCTCGATGATTTTTCCGTTGGCAATCGCGGCGTCGATGACCTTCGGCACATTCACCGCGTAGGATTCGCGGCGGAGCAAAAGCCGCCCGGTCAGGTGCCCGAGCATCGTCACCGCCGGGTGTTCCAGCGCGCGGATGATCCGCGCGGTCATCGTCGCCTCGTCGAGGGAAAAGGCGTTGTGAACCGAGGCCACCACGTAATCGAGCCGCGCCAGTGTGGCGTCGCTAAAATCCAGCGTACCGTCCTTCAAAATATCCACCTCGCTGCCTGCGAGCAGGCGCACGCCGAGTTTTTCCTCCGCGTTTAATTTCCGAATGGTTTCCACCTGCGCCAACACCCGTTCCTCGCTCAGCCCGTTGGCCTGAAAACTCGCCTGGGAGTGATCCGCGATGCCGAGGTACTCCCAGCCCAGTTGCGCCGCCGCCACCGCCATTTCCTCCAAGGACGCATTGCCGTCCGAAGCCCGGGTGTGGTTGTGAAACGCGCCGCGCAAATCCTGTTCCTCCACCAGCCGCGGCAGGACATTTTCCTCCGCCGCCTCCAGCTCCCCCATGCCTTCGCGCAATTCCGGCGGGATGTACGCCAGCCCGAGCGCGGCGAAAATATCCTTTTCCTCCCGCGCCGTCGGAGCAGTCACGCCCTCTTCCTTGGCGGTGAAACCCCATTCGCTCAGACTCAGTCCGCGCTGCAAGGCCCGACTGCGCATCGCCACATTGTGTTCTTTCGATCCGGTGAAATGGTGCAGCGCGAAGGAAAACTGCGCCTCCGGCACCACCCGTAAATCCGCTTGCAGGCCCGAGGTGAAGCGCACGCTCGACTTGGTCTCGCCCTTCGCCGTCACCTCCTGAATTCCCGGCAGCCGGGTAAACCAGTCCATCACCGGCAACGGTTCCGCCGCGGCGACGAGGAAATCCAAGTCGCCCACGGTTTCCATCCGGCGGCGAAAACTCCCCGCCGCCTCCGCCCGCGCCACGCCGGGCAGCGGCCGCAATCCTTCCAAAATCGGCAGCGCCACCGCTTCCGCGTTCGGCCACAAATGGCGCTTGGCGTAGGCTTCGCGATTTTTGATGCCCAGCAAAATTTTCTCGCTGGTCTTCACGCCAAAGCCCTTCAGTTCCGCTACCCGTCCGTCCGCGCAGGCTTTTTCCAGCGCGGCGATCGAGTCCACGCCGAGCTGCTCCCAGAGTGCTTTGACCTTCTTCGGGCCGACGCCGGGGATTTCCAGCAACGCCAGCAATCCCTCGGGCAGCGAGGCTTTCAATTCCTCGTAAAAA
>CALNBE010000065.1 GCA_937874455.1 uncultured Opitutia bacterium
TTATTTCCCCCCAAGACTCTCGTTCAACCTTTTACAGTTTTAGGGGTGCAGGTCATAAGCAACGCCTTTGGCGTAAACTTATCCAGGGGGTGGAGCAGGGAAGTGGGCCTTTGGGGTTCTCGGTTTTTTCTTCGACGTGATTTGTGGTAAAATCCGTTTCCTCCTCGTGTGAGGAAGGCGCTGAGGCGTTCGGGCTTCACTTGTTTATTTTGTGTTATCGGCGGCGTGGAGGGAATGAAAAACCCCGGACGGCAAGGTCCGGGGTTGGCGGAGGAAAGTGACCGGTGGATTACTTTTTCTTTTCGGGAGTGGCGATCGGGCGGATCTTGATGTTGCGGAAGGAAACCTGCCCGTGGTCGCCTTGAAGGGCGATGTAGCCGCGGCGCTCCTTGGCGAAATCTTTCATGCCGCCGAACTTGGATTTGGCGACGCGCTCTTTGAAGTCGGCGCTATCCAGTACGTATTCAAAGTATTTCACGTCATTGATCTCGTGGACGCATTTCTCGGGGGAAATGAGCAGGCGGATTTTGTTCCATTCGCCGGCGGGCTTGGTGGCGTCGAGCGGCTTGCCGGTTTTGGGGTCCACGGGCGGCTGGTAAATGCCGTAGAGCCAGCCGCAGCGATGGGGGTCTTTGGCCAGTTCGTTGTCCTCGATTTGCACCTCGGGGCCGGTGGCCCAAGTGGCGCCGCCCTTGTCGGTGACGTGGTACATCAGGCCGCTGTTGCCCGCGGGGGAAATGTTGTATTCGAGTTGCAGCTCGAACCAGTCGTATTGCTTGGTGGTGATCAGGTCACCCGCGTTTTTGGGGTCGTGGCACTTGAGGGTGCCGTTTTCCACCTTCCAGCCGGGGCGGATGGAATCGCTCTTGAAGTTGCGCCAGCCGTCGAGGGTTTTGCCGTCGAACAGCAGCTCCCAGCCCGCGCGTTTTTCGGCGGCGGTCAGCCGGTTTTGCGACTGGGCGGCAGCCGGAGTGGCGCAAAGGAAAAGGGAGAAAAGCAGCGTGCAGACGCTGGCGAAGGGAGTACGCAGTGTTTTCATGAGCGATATATTCAATGGGTGTTTCGGTTTTGTTGAACAGGAAATTGTCAGGGAGGTTCCGTTTTGCTTTGCTGCTGCCGCTAGAACAGGGCGGAGGAAACGGACAGGCTGACCGGGCAGTGGTCGGAGCCGAGGACCTCGGCGTGGATGGCGGGGGCTTCCCAGTGGCCGGCGAGGGCGGAGGAGGCGAGCCAGTAGTCGAGGCGCCACCCGATGTTGCGTTCGCGGGCGTTCATGCGGTAAGTCCACCAGGAATAGGCTCCGCGAGCGGAGGGATTTTTTTCGCGAAAAGTGTCGGTGAATCCTGCCGCGAGCAGGGAGGAAAAACTGGCGCGTTCCTCGTCGGTGAAGCCTGCGTTGCGGCGGTTTTGCCTCGGGTTGGCCAGATCGATTTCTTGGTGGGCGCAGTTAAAGTCGCCGCAGACGAGGACTGGTTTGCGGGCGGCAAGCTGTTGCAGGTGGCGGCGGAAATCGGTGTCCCACTGCAGCCGGTAGTCGAGGCGGGCGAGTTCGCGTTGGGAATTCGGCACGTAGGCGCAGACGACGAAGCAGCCGGAGAATTCGGCGGAGATGACGCGTCCCTCGCCGGGGTGGTTGCCGGCGATGTCGGTGGTGACGGCGAGCGGCTGGAGGCGGCTGAGGATGGCGGTGCCGGAGTAGCCCGCTTTGTCGGCGGAGTGAAAAAACTGATACGGATAGGGAATGGACAGGTCGCCGCCTTGGGCGACGGATGCCTTGGTTTCCTGCAGGCAGAGGATGTCGGGCGAATGCGTGTCGAGAAACGGGTGAAACGTCTTGGAAGTGACGGAGCGGATGCCGTTGACGTTCCAGGAATAGAGCCGGAGCGGAGCGGACATGCG
>CALNBE010000066.1 GCA_937874455.1 uncultured Opitutia bacterium
AAAATCCTTCCACCTCCCATCCAAGCGCGACGAGGATATCGCGCTCCACCCATTTCCCACCGCACCGCTTTTCCGCTGCTCCCCTTTTCCTCCGCGATCCCAGCCGATCTTTTCAACACCAAGGCACCACGATTTCCCACCAAGCGCACAAAGATTGCGCATTAAAAACATCCCGCGCATCCGTGCCATCCGTGGTTAAAAAACATCCTCATTCCTCCGTGCCCTCCGTGTCCTCCGTGGTTCAACTAAAATCCCACCCATTTTCCTCCGCGCCATTTTCCACGCCCCACTTTCCTTCGCGCCCACATTTTTCCTCCGCGATCTCAGCCGATTTTTCAACACCAAGGCACCACGATTTCCCACCAAGCGCACAAAGATTGCGCATTAAAAACATCCCGCGCATCCGTGCCATCCGTGGTTAAAAAACATCCTCATTCCTCCGTGCCCTCCGTGTCCTCCGTGGTTAAAAAACATCCTCATTCCTCCGTGCCCTCTGTGTCCTCCGTGGTTCAACTAAAATCCCACCCATTTTCCTCCGCACCGATTTTCCGCTGCTCCCCTTTTCCTCCGCGATCCCAGCCGGTTTTTTCAACACCAAGGCACCACGATTTCCCTCCAAGCGCACAAAGATTACGCATTAAAAACATCCCTCTCATCCGTGTCCTCTGTGTCCTCCGTGGTTAAAAAAACCTCTCACCCAGCCGCCAAGCCGCAGAGGAAAATCCCGCTCATTCTTAATTTTTAATTCATAATTTATCATTCCTAACGCTCATTTCCCCTCCGCGACTTCGCAGTTTGAAACTCAGCCTGGAGGCCAGGCCAGCGGGCGCCCGCCGAGCAAATGCACATGCAGGTGCGGCACCGTTTCCCCGCCGTGCGGACCGTTGTTGATCACCAGCCGGAATCCCTCCGTCAGTTGCAGCTCCCGCGCAATTTTCCCCGCCGTCACCAGCAGGTGCCCGAGCGTCGCGGCATCCTCCGGCGTGCTTTCGCCGACGCGCGGAATGCGCCGCTTTGGAATCACCAACAGGTGCGTCGGCGCCTGCGGATTGATGTCCCGGATCACAAAGCAAATCTCGTCCTCGTAAACAAACTCCGCCGGAATTTCCCGGTCGGCGATCTTTTGAAAAAGGGTTTTCGGCGTGCTCATCGGGCGCGCATCCAATGCCTTTTCCTCCGCCAGGTCAAAACCAGAACCATTTTCTGCCTCGCCTCTTCTGCCGCCGTCGCCACAAAGAAAATCACTTATGTCCCACCACGAACTCGAAGAAGGCACCGCTCTCAATCTCGACTTCACCAAGCTCCGCAAGGTCATGGCCCAGTGCACCGAGGATGTCATCCCCGCCGTCGCTCAGGATGTCGAAACAGGCGAGGTGCTGATCGTTGGCTACGTCAACCAACTCGCGCTCGCCACCGCGCTGCGCGAAAAAATGGCCACCTTCTGGAGCACTTCCCGCAACGAACTTTGGATCAAGGGAAAAACCTCCGGCGATTTCCTCGCCCTCCAGGAAGTGCGCGTCAACTGCGAGCAAAACTCCGTGCTCTACCGCGTCAAACCAGCCGGCCAGGGTGCCTGCCACACCAAAGGTGCCAATGGCCGCTCCCGCCTCGGCTGCTATTACCGCCGCCTCAAGGACGACGGCCAGACCCTCGAATTCCGCGAAGGCATGCAATAAACCTTCCGGAAAAACCACCCAAATATCCGCCTTGAAAATGGCACGCACGGGAAACCGTCGTGCCATTTTCTTTACCCCACGCCTCAGCCCCAACCCTCAATTTCCTTCGCGCTCTTTCGTGCTCCTCCGTGGCAAATTCCGCTCACCCGTCAGCAATTTTCACCCGTCCAGCAAGGCTGCAAAACTTTCCGGCAACGGCGACTCCGCCCGGAATTTCTCCTCCCGGCCTTTCCAAGGGAAAACCAGTTCCAGCGCCGCAGCGTGCAGAAAAAGCCGGTCCGCGCTGCCTGCCGCCACCACCCGGCGATTGAACCCAAAGTCGCCGTAGGTTTTGTCGCCGACGATCGGCGCGCGATGCGCCGCGCACTGCACGCGCAACTGGTGCGTCCTGCCGGTCAGGGGAAAAAGTTCCAGTAGCGACACCGGCGCGTCCTTTTTTCCTCCGCTCCGTCGCCAAAGGAAATCCGTCGCCGCGGGAACTCCTCCCGCCCCCACCCCCATGCGCACCGTTGCGCCGATTTTCCTCCGTGCCAAACGGTCAATCCAGCGTCCGCGCGGGGGCTGCAACCTGCCGCCTTTCACCAGCGCAAAATAGGTTTTGTGCACCTCGTTTTCCTTGAACGCCTGCCGCACCGCCCGCGCCACTTGCAAATCCGTCGCGCCCAACACCAGCCCGCTGGTGGGCGAGTCAATCCGGTTGAGCAGAAAAACTGTTCGCGTCCCGCCATCCGCCAAGGGAATGCGGTAGCACTCCCGTTCCAAATCATACGGGGCCCGCACCAGCGCCTGTTTTTCCTCCGCCGGCTGGTTCGGATGCGCCATCAGCCCCGCTGGTTTTTCAAAGGCAATCAGTCCCGCCGGATGCGTCGCCACCACGCGCACGCCCCGGCCCAACGGCCAGTTTCTTCCCATTTCCTCCGCCGGATTCATCGATAGTAAAAGGTGAAACGGCTGCGCTCCCGGTCGCCGATCATCGCCACCATGTCCGCGCGCCAAGCGTCATACGGCGCCCGGATTTCAATCGCATCGCGGCAGGCATTGGTCGCGGGCGGGCTGGCGGAGGAATAAAGCACCTCGACGTCGGTAACGGTTCCGTCCTTGTGCAGGGTAAAGGCGACCACCACTTTTTTGTCCGAACTTTCCCGAATTTTGGCGCGCTCGACAATCTGCCACCAACTGGTCTGCACAATCTCAATCAGGCGCTGGGAATAATCGCCGTACTCGCTGTAGCGCGCATCCAGCGCCAGCACTCCGGCCTCATTGGTGCCGACGTTGCTGCGGGTCAAAATGCCGGTGGTGCCCGTGCGGGTCAGCTGCGGACGCGGAGCGGGATCGGGAATGCCGTCGGGCGCGTTTTTTTCCCGCGCCACTTCCACCGCCACGCTCTTTTGCTCCACCAGCCGCCCTTCCTGTTCCCCCGCCCTTTCCTTGTCAGCGGATTGCTCCGCCAGTTTGGTGCCGTCGCCCTCCGACACCCGTGAATCCACCGGGGCAACTCCGGTATTTTCGCTCACCGCAATGCCCTTGTCGCCCTCTGGCTTCAACCGCGGTTTTTCCTGCGCGGGATTCGGGCCTTCGGTGCGCCGGGCCAGTTGCATTTCCTTTGCGCCGCCCGTCGTGGACGGCCCAGGCATGCCGAGGGGTAAGTGCGGACGGGGCTGAAACGCGGGCGGCAGCAGTTCGCGCGGAACGCTGTTCACGATTTTCAAAACATCCTCCAACTCGCCGTCCACCCGGGGAATGGGCCGGGGGCCGCCCGCGTCCGGCTCCGGCTGCGCGGCCCGCTGAGTCGCCGCCCCGGTGTTGTTGGTCTCCGGCGGCAAATTCGTCGGGGCCTCCGGGTTCACTTCCACAAAACGCGGCTTCGGACGGCGCAGGGCCTCCGGGAGCAATTCCTCCGGCACCAGCGTTTTTTCTTCCGGCACCAGCATCACCTCGCGTTTCGGCAGCGGCTGCGGATGGATCAGCCCCGCGCCAAATTCCTTTGGCAGCAGCTCCCACAGCAGCAGGTGCAGCAAAAACGTCAGCGCCACCGCCACCACCCAACGGCCGGTTTCCTTCGCGCGCCTTTCCTCCACCGTCCAGACCAGCGGACGGGTCAGCCAGTGCGCCCGGCCTTGGCAGATAGGACGGCGGTGACGGCGATGGACGGTCCTCGGCATGTTCCGCCAGCGTGCCCTTTCCCCTGTGCCGCGCAACTAGGAACGCACCAGCTTGTCCAAGCCCAGGCGCTCCAGCTCCTCCACCACAAATTCCACCGGCAACCCCATGATGTTCGAAATAGGTCCCTCAAAGGAATCGACGATCAGCTCCCGCCCGTCCTGGATGCCATAGGCTCCGGCCTTGTCCAGTGGGTTGACGATCTGGAAATATCGGCTGATCACATCGGCGCCCAGAGTTTTAAAAACCACCCGGCTTTTCAGGCAGTGCTCCTCGAACAGGCCCGCCGACACGCACCGCAGCACCACGCCGGTGTAAACGGTGTGCGTCCGCCCCGACAGTTTTTCCAGCATCCCTCGGGCTTCCTCCATCGAGGCGGGTTTGTTCAGCACTTCTCCCTCCAGCGCCACCGTGGTGTCCGCCGCCAAAATCAACGCATCAGGGAAACGCTCCGCCAGCGCCTGCGCCTTGATCCGCGCATTGTGCCGGACCATTTCCTCCGGGTTGCCGTGCGGGTTCTCATCCTCCTCCACGTTGGCCGGGATGATCTCCGGCGAAAATCCCGCCCGCTCCAGCAATTCGCGGCGCCGCGGCGAGGCCGAGGCGAGGATGAAACGCATCGCGGGGGAATTTTCCTTTTTCATGATTCGGCAAGCCAGTGGGTCACTTTGCTCGCCAGAAATTGCACGTAAGCGGGATGGTCATTCAAGCACGGAATTTGCGCAAAGCTTTCTCCGCCCGCATGCAGGAAGGTTTCCTTTCCCTCCTGGGCAATTTCCTCCAAGGTTTCTAAACAATCCGCAGTGAACGCCGGGCAAATCACCAGCAGTTTTTTCACGCCACGTCCGGGAAGACTTTCCAGCGTCTCATCGGTGTAGGGCCGAATCCACACCGAGCGCCCCAGCCGCGACTGGAAGGAAATCGTGTGTTGCTCCGGCCGCAATCCGGCTTTCTCCGCAAACAACCGCCTCGTCTCGAAACACTGGTGCCGGTAATCCCGCGCCCGCGCCTCCGGCCGGTCGGGACAGCAATCCACCGGTTCCATGCACTCCGGATAATCCGGCACTTCCCGTCGCAAGTGCCGCAGCGGCACGCCGTGATAGGAAAACAGCAACTGGTCGAAATCCCCCGCCAACCAGGGTTTCGCCGACTCCACCAAGGCGTCAATATAACCGGGATCGTTGTAATACGGCGGTAAAATTTTCCTTCGCATCGCCGGAGCCAGCCGGTTCATTTCCTCCTCGATTTTCACCACCACCGTTTCGTAACTCGACATCGCAAAGTGCGGATACTGCGGCAAAATAAAAACTTCCTCGACCCCGTCGCGCACCATTTCCTCCACCACCCGCGAGCACGATGGCTCGCCGTAGCGCATCCCGACATACACCTTCACATCCTCCGGCAATTCCTCCGCCAACGCCCGGCGCAACCGCTCCGTGAGCACCAGCAACGGCGCGCCTTCCGGCATCCAGACTTTCTTGTAAGCCTCCGCCGAGCGCGGGGGGCGTCGGGGCAAAATGATGCAGTTCAGCACAAACCACCGCACCAGCGGATTGCCGTCGATCACCCGTTCATCCCCCAAAAACTCCCGCAAATATTCCCGCACATCCGCCACCTCGGTCGATTTCGGAGAACCCAAATTCAAAAGCAACACGCCGCGTTTTTTCATCCCCGCAGAGGGGCCGAATCCGTCTCCCTTGTCAAACGAGGAACCCCGGAAACCTCCGGATCCTTCAACGAAAAGCGCATTGTCTTTCGCCAATGCCAACTATTTACAGTCCTTCGAGGCAGTCAGCCCGATCACCAGGCCCTGCTCAAAAATACCCATGAAATTCCTCATTGCCTTCACCCTCGCCGCTCTCCTCGTTTTCCCCCGCCTGATCCATGCGGAAACATTCGAAGTTGGCGGCAAAAAGATCGAGATTCCTCCGCCTGCAGGCTATGTGCTGGTGACCCCGGAAATGCGCGAGACATACCGCCTCTTCACTCAACTGACTGACCCCGATAACGACACGCTGGCCGTCTATATCGCCGAGGCTTCCACCCCCACGGCCCTGGCCGGAGATCTGCCGGAACTGGAACGGTATTTTGTGCTGAAGGTTAACAAGAAGTTGAAATCAAAGACCGTTGCCCCCAAGGATTTCGCCAAAATAAGCAGCTACGTCGTCATTCATAACAACAAGATTGCTAAGGAAATACAAAAACGACTGCCCGATTACCTTGATCAGATAAGCCAGAATCTCTCCAAGGAATACGACACCGAGATCGCGCTAAAAATCTCCCCAATGATCCCGCTCGCGCCGCACCACAACAGCGCCAATGCCTTTGCTTATTCCATGTTCATCGGCGATGAGCCGGAGGCGGGACAGGAAAACGCATCCGCCGCCACTCCCGCCACCGTCACCAGCCTGAATGCGTCCGGAAAGTTATTGTTCCTCTACACTTACGGCAGCGCGAAAGATCTCGAATGGACGCGCACGGCGGCCGAATCTTGGCACAAAGCCATTCTGGCCGAAAACCCTCCGCCCCAAGGGGGTCTGGTCAGTCTCGCCAGAAAAATCCTGCCGGGGATTGCGGGAGTGCTTGCGGCCTGGGGTGTCATCGCACTCATCAGGCGGAAAACAGGAAAGAAGTAGCCGCGCTTCGCTCACTGCTCCGCCGTCCGCGTTTCCTCCGCCCGGATGCGCTCCAGCAGTGCGCTAGTTTCCCCCGCAGCGGGATGCTTGGCCCCGAGGATTTTTTCCTGAACAGCCAGGGCCTTTTCGGCAGTTTCCGTCGCGGCAGAAAAATTCCTTTGCGCCAAATGAATTTCCGCGAGGCGGAACAAACCAAACGCGGTAACCGAATGGTTTTCACCGAGCCGTTTTTCACAGGTGGCGAGCGCCATTCGGAGCATGGCTTCCGCCGCGGTATTTTCTTCGCGTTTCATCTGGAGCAATGCCGCCGTCATCCGCACCTCCGCCATGGCCAACGAATCCTCGCCCCAAATCGTGCGGGCGAGTTTTTCCGCCCGGTCGCCAATTTCCTCCGCTGCCGCGAGTTTTCCCTGTTCCAGCAAACTCTCCCCCAGCCCGTTCAGCGGCGAAAACAATGCGGGCAATTGCGCGTCCTTTCCATCAGACTGGCGCGGCGCGTTTTTCAAAATTGCCTCCGCGATATTCACCGCCTGCCGAAAATTTTCCTCGGCCCGCCGGAAATCCCCCTGCTCCAACCGCACCCGGCCCAACCCCTCCGCCACCGTCAGCCGGTCCCACGGACTGGCACTTTCCTGCGCGGCGAGTTGCTGTTCGGCTTGCTGATAGAGTTGTGCCGATTCCGCAAATTTTCCCTGCAGGGACAACAGCCCCGCTTGCAAAAGATGCAGGGGCAAAGACTCGCCCGCCGTCTGCGCGGGTCGCGACTGCATTTCCTTCAAAAGCCCTTCCGCCCCCGCCAAATCATCCCGCGCGATGCGCAACGCAAACGCCTGTTCCAGCAAGAAACCACGGTCAAACGCCGCGCCTTTTGGCATGGCATCCAGCCAGCGTCGCGCTTCGGCCAGATTTTCCTCCGCTTGTGAAAAATCCTCCCGCCACCAGGCCAGCCCCGCCAGATTCGTCATCACATGGGCCAGTTCGGCCTCTTTTCCTTGCCGCGCATTTTGGGCGATTTCCTTTGCCCGCTGCAGCAGCGTTTCCGCGGAGGAAAATTCGCCCTGATTCATTTTCCCCCACGCCAGCAATTGCAGGACATAACTCGTCTCCAAGCTTCCCGTTCCCGCTTCCTGCGCGTAAGCCCGCAAAGCGTTTTGCAGGTTTTCCTCCGCAGCGGAAAGATTCCCCTGCGCCAGCGAAATCGACCCAAGTTGCTGCGCCGCCGCGCCTCGCCCGATTTTGGTTTCCTCCGCGAGCGACAGTGCCCGCAAAGCCAGATGCTCCGCCGTCCGCGTGTTTCCCGCCGCAAACTCCTGTTCGCCCAAATTCAGCAAAACCCGTTGCACGTCCCCGCTGTCCGCGCCGGACAATCGGTCCTGCTCTGCCAGCACCCGCCGCAAAAGCGGCAGCGCCTCCGCCGTTTGCCCCAGCGCGATTCGCGCCATTGCCACGGATTCCCAAGCGTGCAGCAGCAGCGCGTCGGGAGAATTTCCTTCGCGCTTTTCCAAAATTTCCGCCGCTCGCAAATTCGTCGCCAGCGACTCCGCGTGCTTCCCCTGCCCGGCCTGCGCATAAGCCAGCAAAATCAATGCCTTGGCGACTGACTCGCTCGCCGCACCCTTGGATTTTTCCGCCGCCCGCACGGCCCGTCGGGCCATTTTCTCCGCGCCCGCGTAATCGTCCGCATCAAGCCGCGCGTGGGTTTGCACGATTTTTTCCTCCCAGGATTTTTCAGAAGCAAAAAACTCTCGACCGGCGACAAAAGCCAGGGCCAGCGCACCAACCACCAGCAGAGTTTTCAGGAAAATTTTCATGGCGGGGAGAAAAAAGACCCTTTGTTTCCTTCGCGCTGCCGCAAGCAAAATTCCCCGTGTTTCGCTATCGACCCGGCGACGGAGCAGGACAGAATCCCGCGCTTTTAATTCCCACGTTTCTTATCATGGATCCACGTTACCTCGAACTCGCCAAAGTCCTCACTGGCTTTTCCACCAGCCTGAAAAAAGGCGAAAACGTCCTGATCGACGCGATCGACATTCCCGACGACATGGTGATCGCCCTGGTCCGCGCCGCCCGTCAATTGGGCGCCGTCCCCCAGGTCAACCTCCAACGCAACCGGCTCAACCGCGAGCTGATCCGCGAGGGTTGCGAGGCCCAGTTCAAACTCGCCGCCGACCTCGAACTGCCGCGCATGAAAAAAATGCAGGCCTACATCGCCATCCGCGGCTCCGAAAACATTTTTGAAAACAGCGACGTGCCCGCCGCGCAAATGAAGACCTACGGGCAAATCCTCCGCCCGGTCATCAACCACCGCGTCAAAAAAACCAAATGGGTCGTCCTCCGCTGGCCCACCTCCGCCATGGCCCAGCAGGCGCGCATGAGCACCGAGGCCTTCGCCGACTTTTTCTTCCGCGTCTGCACCCTCGACTACGCCCGCATGATCCCGGGCATGAAGGCGCTCAAGGAGCTGATGGACAAAACCGACCAGGTCCACATCAAGGGCCCCGGCACCGACCTGAAATTCTCCATCAAGGGCATCCCCGCCGATCCCTGCGGCGGCGAGAAAAACATCCCCGACGGCGAGGTTTACACCGCTCCGGTGCGCGACAGCGTCGAGGGCGTGATCCAGCACAACGCGCCGACCATCTACCAGGGCACGAGTTTCTCTGACATCCGGCTCGTTTTCAAAAAGGGCAAAATCGTCGAGGCCACCGCCAACAACACCCAACGTCTCAACGAAATCCTCGATACCGACCTTGGCGCGCGCTACGTGGGCGAGTTCGCCATCGGTTTCAACCCGCACATCCTGCACCCAATGCAGGACATTCTCTTCGACGAGAAAATCGCCGGCTCCTTCCACTTCACGCCCGGCCAGTGCTACGACGAGGCACCCAACGGCAACAACTCCTCCGTCCACTGGGACATGGTCTCCATCCAGCGTCCCGAATACGGCGGCGGGGAAATTTACTTCGACGGAAAACTGATCCGCAAGGACGGCCTTTTCGTCCCCAAGGCCCTGCAAAAACTCGATCCCGACTACCTGCTCGGGAAAAAGTAACCCACGCCTTCGCTTCTCTTGCATGGAGCGCGCCCGCGAGCCGCTCCATGCTTTTTTTCCTCCGCCTGTTTTTTCCTCCGCCATGCCGCCCGCCGTTTCTCCAACTGTCACCCTCACCATTGCCGACGACATTGAAATGGATCGCGCCGACAAGATTCTCGTCGCGCATTTCCCCGACATGAGCCGGTCGCAAATCCAGCGGCTGCTCGACGAGCAAAAAGCCACCCGCGAAGGAAAACCGCTCGGGCGCAAAGACAAAATCGGCCCGGGCGACACCATCGAAATTTCCCTTCCTCCTCCTCCGCCTTCCTCGCTTTCCCCCGCGGATCTGCCGCTGGAAATTCTTTTCGAAGACGAGCACCTGCTCGCGGTCAACAAGGCCAGCGGCATGGTCACTCACCCCGGCGCGGGCACCGGCGACGACACTCTGGCCCACGCGGCGCTGTTTCACACCAAAGGAAAATTGGCGCTCGCGGGCGGCGACCTCCGCCCCGGCATCGTCCACCGACTCGACAAGGAAACCTCCGGCATCATCCTCCTCGCCAAAACCGATCTCGCCTACCACGCGCTGGTCCGCCAGTTCTCCGAGCGCGAGCCGGACAAGCAATACGTCGCCCTGGTCAACAAATGCCCCCGCCTGCTCTCCGGATCCATCCGCGAGCCGATCGAGCGCCACCGCACCAACCGCGTCAAGATGACCGTGCGCGAGGACGGCAAACCCGCCCACACCGACTGGGCCGTCGAAGAACGTTTCGGCGAAGCCGCCGCGCGCGTCCGCTGCTGGCTCCACACCGGGCGCACCCACCAGATCCGCGTTCACCTCGCCCACATCGGGCACCCGCTGCTCGGCGACAAAACCTACGGCAAAACAACGCCCACGGCCCAAGCCACATGGCCCATGCCGCGCGTCATGCTCCA
>CALNBE010000067.1 GCA_937874455.1 uncultured Opitutia bacterium
AACTCCAAACCCAAATCGGCGAAAAGGGTGTCCGGCTCAGCCAGGGCGAAAAACAACGCCTCACCATCGCCCGGGTGCTGTTGAAAAATCCTCCGCTGGTCATCCTCGACGAGGCCACCGCCAGCGTGGACACCATCACCGAGCGGCAAATCCAACAGGCCCTCGACAACCTCCGCCGCCAGCGCACCGTCCTGGTCATCGCCCACCGCCTTTCCACCGTCCGCAAGGCCGACCAGATCGTGGTCCTCGACCGGGGGGAAATCCTCGAACAGGGCACCCACGCCGAGCTGCTCGCCCGCGGCGGCCACTACGCCCAACTCTGGCAACACCAGTCCGATCTCATCCCGCCGACGGATTCCCAACCTTGACGGATTTCCTCCGGGGCATTTTCTGCCCGCATGGAAACTTGGTTTAATCCCGCCCGCGAACTCGACGCCTTGCTGCGCGCCACCGCCGCGTCCACACCCGGCTTCGACGCCGCGTTCAATCCCGAGATGCGTCCCGCCGATCCGCGCTTCGGTGACTACCAGGCCAACGGGATTCTCCCCTTGGCCAAGGCGGCCAAAACCAATCCCCGCGCCCTCGCCACCGCACTGGTCGAGGCGCTGCAAAAAAGCGGTCAACTCGACGAATCCCTCGTCGTCACCACCATCGCCGGGCCGGGTTTCATCAACTTCACCCTCACTCCGAAATTCCTCGACGCCTGGCTGGTCCGCTACGCCGATGAGTCCGCCTTCCGCGCCGGCGCGGCCCAGCTCTATCACGGCAAAAAAGTCGTCATCGACTACCCGTCCCCCAACACCGCCAAGCAAATGCACGTCGGCCATCTGCGCCCGATGGTGGTGGGCGAGGCGGTGGCGCGCCTGCTCCAGTTTTGCGGCGCCGATTTGCTCCGCGACAACCATCTCGGCGACTGGGGCACCAACTTTGGCATCCTAATCCTCGCCATCAAGCGGAGCCATTTCCTCCTCGACGCCAAAAATGAAAACGCGCTCGAAGACTTGGAACGGCTCTACAAAGAGGGTTCCGCCCTCACCAAGGCCGATCCCGCCGCGCTCGACGCCGCCCGCTCCGAACTGGCCAAACTGCAAGGCGGCGACCCGGAAAACACCGCGCTCTGGGAGCAAATCGTCGCCGTCTCCAATGCCGCCTGCCAGGAAATTTACGACACCTTGGGCGTCCACCCCGACGTGACTCTGGGCGAGTCCTTCTACCGCGACAAGGTGGGGCAAATTTACCGCGAACTCACCGACTGCGGGATGGCGGAGGAAAGCGATGGCGCACTGGTGGTCTGGCACGACGACCATCCGCGTTTCGCCCGCACCGCCGAGCCCTCCCAGCCGTTCATCATCCGCAAAAAAGACGGTTCCTCCAACTACGCCTCCACCGACCTCGCCACCATTCTCTACCGCGTCGAACACTTCCACGCCGACGAATGCGTTTACGTGACCGACGGCCGCCAGCAGGATCACTTCCAACAACTTTTCCTCACTGCGGAAAAATGGTTCAAGGCCACCGGAAGAAAACTGCCTTCCCTCCGCCACGTCTGGTTCGGCACCATTCTCGGCGAGGACGGCAAGGCCATCAAAACCAAGTCCGGCGATCCGATCCGCCTCAAGGCCCTTTTGCAAGAAGCCACTGACCGCGCCTTCGCGGTGGTCTCGGAGAAAAATCCCGACCTGCCCGAGGACGAACGCCGCCACATCGCCCGCACCGTCGGCATCGGCGCGGTGCGCTACGCCGACCTCTGCCAAAACCGCACCCTCGACTACACTTTCTCTTGGGACAAGCTGCTGGCCTTCGAGGGCAACACCGCCCCCTACTTGCTCTACGCGGTGGCCCGCATCCACTCCATTTTCCGCAAGGCCGGGCTGCCTTTCGGCGCGGGCACCGAAAATCCCTCGCCGCTCGAAACCGACACCGAAATCGCGCTGGCCAAAAAACTCCTCGGTTTCTCCCTCGCCCTCGACCAGGCCTGCACCGAACTGCGCCCGCATTTCCTTTGCACCTACCTCTTCGAACTCGCCGGAGCCTACAGCTCGTTCAACAACGTGGACGACTCTGCCGTCCGCGCCCGCCGTCTCACGCTCTGCGCCCGCACCGGCACCGTGCTCACCGCCGGACTCCGACTCCTTGGGATCGAACCTCTGGAACGGATGTAAGGAACCATCAAACGTTCTCCCCCCTCCAAAAAAAAGCGACCCGCATCAGGGTCGCTTTTTTCATCAGGCCGGTTCGGGACTCGGTCCGGCGGATAGCGGGGAAAGCGGGTCTTTGGCCGCCTCCTCCGCCTCTTCGGTGCGCTCGCGCTTGGTCATCGGCTTGTAAACCACGGGCGTGCGGAGTTCGCCGTATTGCAAAATTTCCTGCACGTGCACGCCGTCCAGCGTCTCGTATTCCAGCAGGGCTTCGGCGATTTTCTTGTGCGCCTCGGCATGCTGGCGGATCAATTCCTCCGCACGCTGGTATTGCTCCTCGATGATGTCGTGGATGGCGGTGTCGATGCGGCGCGCGGTGTCGTCGCTGTAATTCTGCGAACGGGTGATTTCCCGCGCCAGGAAGATGTGCTCCTGATTTTCGCCCAGAGCCACCGGGCCGAGCGTGCTCATGCCCCAGTCGCAAACCATGTGCCGGGCCAGCGCGGTGGCCTGCTTGATGTCGCTGGCCGCGCCGTTGCTGTAATCGCCGGTCACCACTTCCTCGCCGATACGCCCAGCCATCGCGGTGCAAATGCGGTTCAAAAGCTGCTTCTTCGACTGGCCGAGAATGTCTTTTTTCGGCAAAAACATCGCCATGCCCAGTGCCCGGCCGCGCGGGATAATCGTCACCTTGTGCACCGGCAGATGCCCGTCGTCGATCAAGGCTTGGACAATCGCGTGCCCGGCCTCGTGGTAGGCGGTCATTTTTCGGTCCTCGTCATCCATCAGGCGGCGGCGTTCGCTGCCAAAGGAAATTTTGTCGCGGGCCTCCTCCAACTCGACCATCCCGACTTCCTTTTTATTCCGGCGGGCGGCCAGCAAGGCGGACTCGTTCAGCAAGTTCGCCAAATCCGCCCCGGAGAAACCGGGCGTCGAACGCGCGGCACGCTCCAAATCCACCGACTCGGAGAGTTTGATTTTCTTTGCGTGCACCTTGAGGATTTCCTCGCGGCCATGCAGGTCGGGCAGATCGACATAGACCTGCCGGTCAAAACGGCCCGGCCGCAGCAGCGCACTGTCCAGCACATCCGGTCGGTTGGTCGCGGCGATAATGATAATGCCTTCGTGCCCCTCGAAGCCGTCCATTTCGACGAGGAGGGAATTCAAGGTCTGCTCGCGCTCGTCGTGCCCGCCGCCCAAACCGGAGCCACGCTGCCGACCCACCGCGTCAATTTCGTCGATGAACACGATGCAGGGCGCGCTCTTGCGGGCCTGCTCAAACATGTCGCGGACCCGAGCCGCGCCGACGCCGACAAACATTTCCACGAAGTCCGAGCCGCTGATGGTGAAAAAAGGCACTTCCGCCTCGCCCGCCACCGCGCGCGCCAGCAGGGTTTTGCCAGTGCCCGGAGGCCCGACCAGCAAAATGCCCTTGGGAATGCGGCCGCCGATTTTCTGAAATTTCTTCGGGTCGCGGAGGAATTCCACGATTTCCTGCACGTCTTCCTTCGCCTCGTCGCAACCGGCCACGTCCTTGAAGGTCGCCCGGTCCTTGTCCCTCGACAACATCTTCGCCCGGCTCTTGGCAAAGCTCATCGCGCCACGGTTGGCGTTTTTCAGGAAGCGATAGACAAAGAAAATAATCAACCCGCCGATCAGCAGCGTCGGCAGCACGCTCATCAGGAACATCGTCACGTTGGTTGACGAGGGGCGCTCCTCGATCCGCTCGGCGGCAATGCTGGCCCGCAAGGTCTCGATATCCTTATCAATCAGCCGCCCTTCCGCGGAGAAACGGTCGCCCTTTACCACCTTGGTTTCGCCCTTGTCATCCTTTTCCTGCACAGCCAGGAAACCGCTCATCTTGTAAAAATCGCTGCCGCTGGCCGGGGCGTTTTCAATGGAAATGGAATAGATTTTGTGGTTCTGAGCGTAATCCAACACCTGCGCCACCCGGAGCAAGTTTTCGCTGCGCGGACCGCCGCCAATCGTCAGCAATGTCGCGATCAACGCAATGACCGCCAGCCAGATAAGCAGCAATTTGGTGTTCACGCGCTCAGTGGGCCCGGGTGCTCCCGGCGTCTTCGGAGAATTGTTTTGCGGTGGCTGGCTCATTTTTTCGAGACGGGGAAAACTAGGGGGCCCTCCATCCAAGTCAATCGAAGAGCCGCATCTATCGGAGTCCGTAAACGCGCCCGTTCGGCGGGCGGAAGTCCCGGCACCCAGAGAATTCCTTCCGAGTCGCAGACAATCGGACGGCGGCGGCGTTCCTTTCCCGGAATTTTTTTGTCGATAAAAAGATCGGACAGCTTCCGCCGCCCCGGCGCACCCAAGGGTTGATAGGCGTCGCCTTCCCGCCAAAAACGCGCGACCAAATCCCCCCGCACTGCCGTCCGGCAAAGGAAAACCTGCCGCGCAGGGGAAATTTCCCCTGCGATCAACGCAGCCCACTCCGCCGCATCCAGCGATTTTTCCTCCGCGCCCAAGGCGCCGTCGTCCGGCCAGCACACCCAGCCTCCGGGCACCAGCGCACCTGATCCGCTGCCAACGCAAATTTCCTCCGCGGCCCAGCGCAAAAATTCCCCGTCGAACACCAGCCAGGCGTTTTCCCCCGCGCTCCAGCGTCCGGGTTTCCCTTCCGCCAAAGCCACCAGCCAGTTTTCCACCGCCGCCGCTTCCGCCTGAATTTCCCGCCGGAGCAAAATCCGCCACAGCACCCGCCGCCGCACCGCCAGCGGCAAACCATGCAACACGCTCCAGCGATACACGCCCGCGCCGTCGTCGATTTTCTCCCAAAGCGCGTCCACCCAAAACTCCAGCGCCGCGTCATCCTCCGCCAGCAGCCGTCGCGAGCGCAACGCACCGTCCAGCACCGCCGCGCCCTGTGCGGTCTGCCATGCGGGAAAAACCGTCTGGCGAATCCGGTTGCGGAGGAAATCGGGGCGGGCGTTGCTGGCGTCTTCGCGCCAGGGCAAATTCGCGGCGCGCATCGCCGAGCGCAAAGTTTCCTTCCGCACCGACAACAACGGGCGGAGGAAAATTTCCCCGGAGGCAAAAACCTGCACCGGTCGCGGCGCGGCCAGGCCCGCCGTCCCGCTGCCCCGTCCGAGGCGCATCAGCAATGTTTCCGCCACATCCTCCGCCTGGTGTCCTTGCACGAGGATTTTGCTTTGCGTCGCCGCCAGCGTGGCGCGGAAAAAAACCAGCCGCGCCTGCCGCAGTTCCGCCTCGCTCAGCGCGGAGGAAATTCCTTCGCCAGCACGGTTGCCGCCGGAAAACTTTTCGCCGAGTACCGCCGCCACCGCCGCCACAAAAATTTCCTCCGCCGCACACTCGGGCCGCGTCCGGTGATTGAAATGCGCCACCGTCAACCGTCCGCGCAATCCGGGGAAATGCGCCCACACCAACAGCAGCGCCGCCAGC